>NZ_JAPDDT010000027.1 GCF_025950235.1 Luteolibacter arcticus
GCCCTCAAAAGAAGGCCTAACAAGTACCCGCCCCTGACCGCACCGCGGGGAGTTTACCGGGACAAACCGAACAAGGGAAAAACCAAGCGGGCCGCTTAAGTGAGCGCCATTCGAGCCGGGACCTTATTGTCCCGTTCATTCCCGGCCACACTTTCACTCTCCAATCCCCCTGCTCAAAGGCCGCGGGCGCTGCAGTAAAGGCGGAGCCCCCGGACTTTAACCGGCTCCCGGTCCGTCCAAAGCGACAATAAGGTCGATGCTCCTTATGCGGGGTCGAAATCCGGCCGGACCCAGACGATTCCCACAACATCCCGGCTCTTACCCAACGACTTCGAAATGCGCACGCTGTCCGACTAAGCGCGGCTCAACCAAGAGCGCCAACGCATGCTCGCTGCCTTCCGGACCGATGACCGATGACCTCACGTCCCCGGCTGCTTCTCCGGCTCGACAAACTCATCCACCGCCCGGAAGTCGAGGCGCTTGGTGGTCGGGTTCATGAAGAAGAAGACATACGAGCGGATCTTGTTGTCCACAGGCCAGCGGGTGGTGCTCAGCGCGCGGTCGCCTTCTTTTTCACGCACGCCGAAGCCGACGTCATAGTAGTTCTCCGGCTTCGCACCCTTCGGCGTGAGCGTCTGGCCCTTGCCGGGCTGGAGCACGAAGGTGGCGGTGCCGACATAGCCGAGCACCGGCTTGTCGCCGTGATTGTAGAAATACACGTCGCCCGGCTTGAATGACGGGTCATCCGCGGGAATGACCACCGTCTTGTAACCGGTGGCGGCGGGAACGAGCAGGACGATGAACGACTTCCCATTCTCCGGCAGCGTCACGTTGGTGAGCGAGCCTTCCTTCTCCGCGGCCGTCGCCTGCTTCAGGCTGAACAAGCGGGCCGGCGCGGCCTGATATTCAGAGAGGTTGTTGATCGGCAGATCGAAGGGCGCGGACTTCGCCTCGGGCGTGGCCATGAGGACCTGGCCGAGATCCTTCGGCGCACGTTCGGCGAGGAAGCGGACCTTGAGATCCCCGGATTTGGGGGCGTCCTGAGCCGGAGCCAGGGCGGAGAGAAGCAGGGCGAAAACGGTGGCGAGGCGCATCATGGATGACGAGGTATCAAACTTCTTCCGGGTGGAGCCAGCGGAATGACGTCATTTCGTAGCGGCGGCCGAAGGTCTTGTTCACCTCGGAACTCAGGTTCGCGATCACCGTCTCCGCCTTGTCAGCGGTATCCACGAAGTCCTTGCTGCGCTCGACCGTGGCTTCGCACCAGGCGCGGGCGAGCACCTTTCCTTCCTTGTCCACGCTTTCCCCGTAGGCACGGATGATGAAGCTGTCCGAGCGAGCAGCCAAAACCGGCGCGATCGGGGTCAGGATGTCGGCCTGCTTGACGATGCCCGGCATGCCGTATCCGGAGGGTCCCTCCTCCGCTTCGGGAAAGGCGAAGCGCTTTGTAACATCGCTTCCCACCGCGCGGTCGCTGCTTTGCCACGCGGAATTGATTTCCACCTCCTCTGAATCGAGCGCGCTCTGGATCGCCCCGGCGCGTGCCAGGTCCTTGTCGCTGCCCGGACGACGGTTGACGAAGTCGGAGAGCGAAAGGAAGGGGCCGCGCCTGCGGACTTCCTTCACGATCGCGCGGGCGAGTTGCTCGATCTCGTCCGCACTGAGCACCCGGCGGCCGATCCATTGCTCCGGGTCCATGACCTGCGAATCCTGGCCGTCCGCAACCAAGTCCACCGGAGCCAGCAAGCCGGCCACGGGCACTTCTTCCTCGTCCGCGGCGGCGTTGGACTCTTTTCCTTCAGGCGAGCGGATCACGATCTCGCGACCCTTGAGACCGCCCAGCACGGACTTCCACGCTTCCACCGAGGTGGAGTTGACGTTGAACATGCCATCCACCCGGATCAGCGAGGCAATGAGCTGGGTCGCTGTCTCAGCGGGAGCCGAACCGGAGAACATCGAGGTCACCAACTTGGTGACGTCCTGGCCACCGGTCTCGGGCAGGTAGCGGACCGTCGGGAGCTTGGCGGTGCCGTCGAAGAACTCCTGGGCAACCTGCTTCTGGGCGCGCTGTTTGCTGTAAGTGCGGGCAGGGTTGTTCTGCGGCGAGATGCCGGAGAAGAACCAGTCATCCCACAAGTTGAGATTGGCGAGATAGGAGTGATCGGCCACCGGACGGCCGCCCGCGAGCGAGCTTTCCGTCTGGCTAGGCGAAAGGATGGGCGGTGCCACCGAATTGCCGATCGCGTGGGAAATCTGCGGCATCATCGGCTCGCGGGCATTGAGGCAGGCATAGCCGTCCTTCGGCTTGAAGATTTCAAAGCCGTTGGCGCACGAATGCTGGAGCGCAGCCAGGGAAACGATCGGCTCTTTCGGCACCGAGTGGGTGGTCACGAAGCTGGTGCCGAGTTGGGCATTCAGGCCACCACCGAAGTAGGCATTGCCGGTAGTGCTGGTTTCCAGCGCGCGGTTTTTCCAGCTCACCAAGGGGTCGACGACATACTCGTAGGGCAGCAGGTCACGCTCCTTTTGGCTGAGGTCGTAGAAGTCAACGTGATGGGCCCGCGGGTTGAAGCGCCCGAGGTAGCGGGTCCGGGCGGCAGCCTCGGTGCTGCCCTCCGTCTTCGCATTGTACGACATGATCATGATCGGCGACTTGCTGTTTTGAAGCTGGGCGGAGGTGAGAGGGCGACCCATCGCTTCCGTGATCTCGCGGAATACCTGGGGGTGCGCCTTGGCATTCGTCCGTTGGTTCGTCGGCTTGGTCCCGCCTGCGTTCTCGGCGCGCAGTTCGCTGGTCTTCAGGCGTTTGTTACCAAAGTCAAAGTCCACATACATGCCACCGTAGCCGAGGCTTCCCTCAGGCTTTCCCTTGCGATCGTAACCCACGTAAACCTCGTGGTGGGTCGTCGAGAAATGACGGGTGTGTGTGGAGTAACCGGGCGGCACCAAGCCGCTGCTGCCGTTGGAGCCAGCGGTGTAGGCATTCGGACGGGCCCGATAAGTGACCGAGACGTTTGCGGGGACGGTGATCGTGCTCCCCGCCTCGTTTTTCAGCGGATAGCGCAGGCCATTGCCGATGTTGAAGCCCGCCTTCGCCTGCAGCTCGTGATTGACACCACCCGCGGTCATGCCGCCGGACTGGGACACCTTGATCACCTCACCGGGCTTGAAGACGAGTTGCTGGACTGAGTTTCCGGCAACCAGCGAGAGGTAGTTGCTATCGCTGGTGGAGAACGCCCGGATCAAGGGGCAGACATGCGTGGTGCCGGCGACGTTGACGACGATGTCGTACGGGACCGCGAAGTACTTGATCGAGAAGAACGACGACGTGGGAACCACCACCGGAACATCAAGTGGATTCCAGAACGTGATGATCGGATCCATCACCACATGGAGCTGCTGGGTCGTGACGCCGTTCGTCGTCACCGGCTCGGTCTTCAGCGACAGCACCATCTGATAGCTGGTGATGACCGGCTGCTTGAAAAAGAACTCGTCATCCGTGGCGCAAGTGGCCGGAGTCGAGTCCACCACCACGTGCGGCGTGCCGGACGCCAAGGTGCCGCCGGTGGTGAAGCGATAGCTGCCACTGACGCGGATCTCCTTGTAGAGGTTGTAGTAGGCCCACAGCTCGTGGAGATTGATGCCGTTCTCGCCGCCGACCTTGTAAAGGACGTTGGTGGGGCGGGTGGTGGCCAGTTGGCTGTTGGCCTGAGTGGCGGCGCGCTCCAACTGCATCGACAGGTCCTTGCGGAAGCCGCCGGTGCGGAGATTGGTCAGCAGGCCCGTGGAGAAGGGGGCGATGTCATGGAAAAGGCCGCGCGGCGAATCGCGATCAGCAGCTAGGAAAGCGGACTGCTGCCAGTCGGTCACCATCGCCACCTTCGGATCCTTGAGATCGAGTTTGGCGAAGGGCTTGCCAGCGGTGCCCGCGGAAGCGAGTTCGACGGCATTGCGCGGCGCCCCTTGCGTGGACGAGCGGAGCGCGGCCAGCGACTTGTCTTCAGAGGCCGGTGGCGTGGCCATCGCAGCCTTGGTGCCCTGGTCGCCGGTCCACCAACCAAGGCGGGCGGCACCGCCGGACTGAGAATTCACCGTGAGTGCCGGCACCCGGACTTCACCCTCGGCCTTGTCCCCCACCGTACCAGAGCCGACGAGTTTGATTTCGCCCGTGCCGCCAGCATTGCCACTGCCCTTGGCGGTCTCGACGTCCTCCAGCTTGTTGCTTTCCCCCGACACCAGCCACGAGAGGAACTGCGGAGCCGGGCGCTGGGTGGACGTGGATCCCCACGAGCGGTAAACCCCGGTCCAGTGACGCTGGCCCGGCGCGGCGGCGCTATCTTCCCCGCCATTCGAGCTCAACTGATCCGCCGTGGTGGTCACCCGCTGGTCAGGACCGCTCTGCTTCTGGAGCTGGGCAATGGCCAGGCCGAGCGCCATCCGGGCATTCGCCCGTGCCTCCGCCCGATCCGTTTCACGGGTCGAGGTCTGGAGCGACAGGCTGGATAGGCCGAGCAGGCCAACCGCCAGGACGGTCAGCAGGACCATCAGGGAAAGGGAAATGACGAGGGCAAAGCCACGGGGCCTCCGCCAAGAACCGTTAATGTAAGCGCCAATGCGCGGGTTTTTCATGGGATTTCGTCAGCTTGGGTTTTCAGATGTAAATACACTCCTAAACCTGTCTGACAACTCCTCAGTTGAAGTAGCAGTAAAAAAATTCCCGCGTCACTTCAACAATCTGAAGCGATTTGCCATACAGATACCAACCTCAGCCTGACCTCCGCCCTTAGGTCATTGTCCAAGAATTGGCAGCTTAAAGAGCACTCTGAAGCCTTGGAACGCTCATCGCAGGCTTTTCGCACGACAAAAATGGGAAGCCCTGAAACTTAGTTTCAGGAGAATCCCGCCAAACCGTACCCACCCAGCAAACCGCCGTCAGAACTCGCAGTGTCCCGGCGTGCGCGCAAACGGGATCACGTCGCGAATATTCTGCATGCCGGTGACGAACATCAGCATGCGCTCGAAGCCCATCCCGAAGCCCGCGTGCGGCACCGTCCCATACTTCCGCGTGTCCACGTACCACGAGTAATCCTCCACACTCAGTCCGTGGCGCTCCATGTTCGCCAGCAGCACATCCAGCCGCTCCTCGCGCTGGCTGCCGCCGACGATCTCGCCGATCCCCGGCACTAACAGGTCCATCGCAGTCACCGTTTTGTCGTCATCGTTCAGGCGCATGTAGAACGGTTTGATCTCCTTCGGGTAGTTGAAGACGGTCGTCGGCTTCTTGAAATACTCCTCGGTCAACCAGCGCTCGTGCTCGCTCTGGAGGTTCAAGCCATACTCGACCGGATACTCGAAGGTCTTGCCCGACTTCCTCAGGATCTCCACCGCCTCGGTATAGGAGACGCGCTCGAAAGGATTCTCCGCCACGAACTCCAGCCGCTCGCGCAGGCCCTTGTCCACGAACTTCTCGAAGATCGTCAGGTCGCCGTCCTGACCCTCCAGCGCTTCTCTAACAAGATACTTCACCATCGCCTCGGCGAGGTCCATGTCGCCCTGCAGGTCACAGAAGGCCATCTCCGGCTCGATCATCCAGAACTCCGCCGCGTGCCGCGAGGTGTTCGAGTTCTCCGCGCGGAAGGTCGGGCCGAAGGTGTAAATATTCCCCAGCGCGGTCGCGAAGAGCTCGCCTTCAAGCTGGCCGGACACCGTCAGGTGCGCCGCCTTGCCGAAGAAGTCCTCCTCGAACTTCTGCTTCGCCCCGCCGGTCGGATCGAGCGTCGTCACCCGGAACATCTCCCCCGCCCCCTCGCAATCGCTGGCCGTGATGATCGGCGTGTGGATGTAGTAGAAGGAGCGCTCCTCGAAAAAGCGGTGCACCGCCTGGCTCATCCGGCTGCGGATGCGGAACATCGCGCCGTAGAGATTCGTCCGCGGCCGCAGGTGGGCGATGCTCCGCAGGAACTCCTGCGAGTGCCCCTTCTTCTGCAGCGGGAAGTCATCCGGTGCCTCGCCTAACAGTCGGATCGCCGTCGCCTGCACCTCCCACGCCTGGTTTCCGCCCTGCGACGCCACCAGCCTGCCCTCGACAGTGATCGACGCGCCGGTGCTCATCTTCGCAAGATGCTCCGATCCGGGAATCCCCACGTCAGCGATGATCTGCAAATTCCCCGCACAAGAGCCATCGTTGATCTCCAGGAAAGAGAACGCCTTCGAATCCCGCCGCGTCCGCACCCAACCGGCGGCATGGATCGAGTCGGACGGAGCGGTCGAGCGGAGCAAATCGCGGACGAGGGTGCGCATGGGGGATTTCTAGCAAGGGCCGCGGCCGCTGCAAGAGATCCGGCGGCAAACCCGCTCGCCACGGCTACTTTGGCGAAAGCGACGTCCGGTCCACCACGAACTCAAGCACCTCATCCGGCCATCTCGCCATAAGGCCAATTTCAACTTTCATCCCCGGTTTCAACTCGCCGCTCCAATCGCCCGCCCAATCGAAATCGAAAGAACCACCTGGGGAGGATGTTCCGCTGCGCTTGAACTGAACGGAACCCGAGGAGTGGTCCTCATCGTCGAGAAAAACCACCGGCGTCCAGCGCTCGATCGGCCCGATGGCGGCCTCCGCGGCGCTTCTCTCCGACGCATCCGCCCAAGTGCCATCGAATGAAATCGAGAACTGGTGCGAAGCCGGATACCAGGTCTTCACCGCAGCTCCAACCGGGCCCACCTTCAACGACTTGATCCCCCTCCTCGCATGCTGGGAGGTGATCTCGATCCTTTTCCCGTCCGGCGAAACCTTTCCCTCCAACAACATCGGAATCCCGCGCTTCGGATAGGGATAGTGCGCGTCGTAGTGGATCCGGTAGAGAAACTTGAAGCAATTTTCGTCCGGAGGCATCGGATAGGCCAGCGAGTCCATCGCGACATTCGGCTTGTAGTCCAAATTCATGCTGCGGGTGCCCAAGGCTCCGAGCACTCCGGCATTCGATCCGCGGGCCGGCGGGAAGTCCCCTACCACCGGCAAGTCGCTGCTGAATTCGAAGTCTCCGATCAACCCCTTGCCGCTGTCGGCCATCGTGATCTCCCTCGCCTTCACCAGCCGCACTTCCCAGTGCTTGCCGGTTTTCACCTGCGGCAATGGAGTCGCGGCCCACGACGCCGGCGAACTGCCTGCCGCCGGATTGGGCAGCCGGAATTCCACCGGCGGCTGCCCCTTCATCGTTGCTTGAAAGACCAGATCCTTTCCGCTTCGCGGCCAGCCCGCGAAAGAAACGATTCCGCGGGCTTGCGGATCATCATCGGCTCCGACGGGACCACTGCCATCGATCCACAGGCCACCGCCGTCCGAAAGTCGGAGGACCAGACTACCCGGCTTCATCGTTCCAGGCGACTCTGCAGTGCCGGTCCCGGTCAGATACCGCAGCGACATCACCAGCCGTCCCTCACCCGGCAAATAGCGCACCCCGGCGATCTTCCCACCCATCGTGAAGCGCTCGATCTTCAGATCGCCATCAACGGAGGTGCTCCCCCCCGTTGACCCCATATTCCAGCTTCCCGGCGGCTTGGTCATCACGCCATCCACCCACTCGCTGTCGGCCAAGCCGTAGATCTCGACCTGAGAACCATCATCGAACCGGATCGTGGCGACCGCTGCCTTCAGCGCCATGGCATTCGCCGCTGGCCCGCCCCCGCCAAACAATCCTGCCCGGGCAAGCCACCATCCCGCGGCCACCACCACGATCAACAGAATGATGACACCGGCGACCCGCGATTGCTTCCGCTTCATCTCTGGATTGGCTCATCTCGCCGCTAGAATGACAAGCCGTGCGATCAAGCCTCCAAGCCATCCCGATCGCCGCGGCGCAGCCGCCCTCGGACTGCTGCAATCCTTTGCAGCTCTCTGAATGAAGAGTGAAGCCCGCTGTGCGGCACGACTGAAGCGATCCTCCCGATCACTTCCACCTGCTGGAACAGCGAGCTCAACACTGCACTCAAGAAAAGCGGCAAAGGATTGCCACAGTCCGGAGGCCCGCGGCTTTCATCACGCGAAAGCCGCAGGCAAATCACAATCACGGCACCGTCACCTTCACCCGTCCAAAGCGCGCGTTTCCGTGGGTTGTGTCCGTGATGACATGCTCGCGGCGGCCGTTTGCAACAGGTGCGACAGCCGAGGCAGCGTCGCCGCTCCAGCCAACCGCTCCGGATTGCTCGGCGACCACGGTCCACTCGTCGAGGTCATCGGAGACTTCGATTTGGTAGAGCACATCAGCAGGAATGAACTGCGGCAAGGTGAAGCGCAGGCGCAGGCGGCTTTCATTCGCAACCTTCACCATCTCCGGCCTCACCCGGGTGAGATCACGATCGGAGTCGCCCTCCCGCGGCTCGGTGCCGAAGGCGTACTCGATCACGTTGGCAATCCCATCATCATCGGGATCGGCATCCTGGCCGACGATGGCGGGATCGCCGATCTCCTGCTCGGTGAAGTGGTCGGAGACCCACTCGCTGTAGCTGCCCTCGGGGATCCATTGGACGGCGTCGACCCACGCGGTATCGGAACCCGCGATGCCGCTGCTGTTCTTCATGTAACGCCAGCGGAGCACGTGCTGGCCGGGATCCACGGCGTAGGACTTGAGCTGCCAATCGACTTCGCCGGTAATGCGGCCGGTCATCAGCACCCCATCGATGTAGAACTCAAGGTAGTCACCGCTTTGCGAGGACACCTTCCACGCGAAGGCGATCTCGCCCGGACCATTCACTGTCGTCTCCATCCATGCCTGCTGGCTATGGCCGATGGGAGCACTCTGCGCCGCGTCCTCGCCATCCATGCTGGTGACGACCTGACCCATCCAGAGACCATCGCCGCCGGTGGTGAAGGTCAGCGGGCTCTCCAGCGCGACCGGCAAGTTGACGCCGAAGTGCGCCGTGATGTTCCGGTTCGCGGCGATGGCGAACTGCAGCGGATTGTCCGTGCCGGTCGCACCGACCGACCAGCCGGTGAAGATCAACCCGGCATTGGGCGTGGGAGTGAGCGTGACACTGGTGCCACGGTCATACTTCGGCAGGTTCGGCGACTTCGTCACGCTGCCGAAATTGGCGTTCACCGTGAGGAAGTACTTCGCGGAGTTGATGTCATTCGGGGTCGTCTGATCCGTGAACTCCACCGAGTTGATCACACCATCGCCATCCGGGTCGGTCGTCGCGGTCTGATTGAGATTGCTGAAGTACTGGCGCTCCCAGGCATCCAGCAATCCGTCATTATCCTCGTCCTCGGTACCCGCATTCAGGCCCGCGATGTTGACGACAACGCTCGCAGGAGAAGCACCGTTGTTCAAGATCCGAACATAATACGTCTGCGACGATTGCCAAGGCCAGCCCGTGCTCGTGAGCGCCTGGCTGAGCGTGCTGTTGGCCACGCTGCTGGTGCTGTGCTGGTTTCCCATGAATGCGGGAATCGTCCCCTGCTCCACCCGGATCTGCACCGCAGCCGGATGCGTGCTGGTCCACTTCAGGCGCGTGGCATCGGCAGGCGCGGCGATCTTGTAGAGCACATTGCCGCCGGCAGGGATGCTCGTGTCGATCACGCCGTTGTAGAAGCTCACGGGTATCGCCGCGGGTGCGCTGCCGGTCGTCGTGCTGGTCAGGCTGAAGGTCGCATCGCTATTCGCACGGAAGCCCGCATAGTAGGTGTGGCCGGGACGCAGCGGCGGCGTGTTGAACCCGTACACCTGCGGGGCATCGTAGCCGCCTGTTAGATAAGGTCCTTGGTTCTTGTTGTCGTCCACCCAGCTCTCGATCGAACTGTTCACCGAATTGGTAGGCGAGTTTTGCCCCGAAGGCACGGTATCCCGCACCCACATTACCACGTCACCAACCTGCTGCGTGAAGCCCAGGTTCCACGTGGCCGGAGCATCCACCGGCACGGTGAAGCGGTAGTAGCGCCAGTCGCGGCCGATCAATGTCTGGTTGTTCACGCTGGCGCTCGTCAGATCGAGATCCGTCACATTGCCGGTGGATGCCAGCAGACGGTAGCGCGCATTGCTGCCCCCGCTCGCCTTCACCCCCAGGTACCAGCGGCCGGGGCGAAGCTGGCGCTCAGCCCGCCCATCCACGGGCACCCAGTTGCCATACTCGGAGCCGCTGTCCTTCATCTCTCGATGGACCAGGGAGGCACCGCCCAATTCGCCACCGTTGATATCGTGGTCGGTGGTCGGCACACCGTCCTCGCGGATGAAGAGGTCGGGATTGCCGCTGATCGCACGCAGCTCGGTGCGCAGCAGGCCGGAGTTCCCCTGCGGCACGTCGATCGCGTAAATGTGCCAATCGTCCTGGCCGATGTCCACGCCGCGGTCGCCGGGCAGCGGATTGCCGGAGCTGTCATTGCCACTATCGCCGAAGGTAAAGTTGTGACCCGCGGGCATCTGCCACACCGGGCGCTCCAGCGTCACCGGCTGGCTCGTCAGGGTGTAATTCGTCAAGCCACTGGCCGTCACCTCAACGAACCAGGTTTCGTCGAAGGTGAGAAACGGAGGTACGATGAGTGCCGTATTTCCCGTGACTTGGATCCCGGTGGCGGTATTCCCCCAGGTCCTGTAAACGCGCAGCGTGGTATCGCCCTGGGCGTGATTCACCTTCAGGATCCAGCCGATCACCGGCTGGCCCGTGAGCGTGGCGGGAACCGCAATCTCATAGAACTGCTTCTGACCGGTCGCGAGCTGCTTGGTATCGCTATGCGAGAGACCGTTGCCATTCTGAATCGCGGCAAAGTTCAGCGTCGTGCGCGGCCGTGCCACGATTACCAGATCGCCGGTGGCGTCCGGATAGACTCCCGTGCCAACCTCGTCAGCGCGCACGGTGAGGCTGTAGATTCCCGCCGGCGGATTCGGCACGGTGATCAAGCTGTCCGCCATCACGCGGGCGACACTGCCTGCCGGCGTCGTCGATTGGCCACCGCCGGTGCCGAATTTGTTTGCACCGGTGTCCACGAAGGTCAGGCGGCTGCCCGAGATGAGTGCCATGCGGGGATTCCCGGTGCGATTGTTGAGCTGGAGCTCCAGACTCACCACACCCTCCGGCACGGTGAATTGATAGCCCGTGACCTGAGCACCGGCCAGACTCACGGCATGGTTGATCGGGGTGAGCGAGGCCGTACCGAGGTGGTTTACCGCCGGCGAGCCATTGCTGGCCAGGGTGCCGCTGCTGGTGCCGCTGCCTATCACCCCTGCCGGTGGATTCACTCCCTCGGAAACCACGGCGAGGTAATAGTCGCCCGCCACGATCTTGTCCTCGTTGTTCGGCGGCAGGAGCAAGTAGCGCTCGCCACCCGCCTTCTGCACCTTGACCTGCCGGCTGCCCGTGGCGAGCTGCAGGTCGCCGGCTGCCGCCGCATTGAAGTCGGGGATGTAACCCTGGCGTGCAGCCACCAGCATCTCGCCCGAGGTCGTTGCAAAGGTGAACTCCCAGCTCGGCACATTGTCCGGAATACTAACCTTGTAGTAGTTGGCCTCGCGGGGCGTCAGGTTGTTCACCGCCACGCTGCTACCCGCGGCGAAGCTAAGCGTTCCGATCGGGATCGCCTTGCCCGCCCCGATGAAGCGGCTCTCGATCGTGTAGGAGGACGGCTGGTTGCTGCCAACGCCAAATGGGTCCGACCCTCCATTCAAGATGCCAATGTAATACGTGCCGGCTTCAAGCGGCCGTCCCATCGCCATCACCAGGCGATCGTTCAGCTCGCGTCGTGGTGAGGCCGCGGCGTCATAGCTCCGCTCGGTCCAATCCTTGCCCCCTGCCCACTGGTTGCCGCTCGGCCACGTGGCCGATGACGAGGGGCTCCACGGGGTACTCCCGCCGGTATTGGTGCCGGTGTTCGCGGGAATCTGATCGCGACGGATCGCCCAGCTCACGTCGCCGCCGGTGATGTCCTTGATGCGCAGGTCCCAGCCCGCGATATCGGCCGGAATCTCGACGCGGAAATACTTCCACGAATTCGGCCCGTGGTTTGTCACCTCCGTCGTCCCGCCACCGAGCGGAAGATCCTGCGGCGCATTCGCGCGGATCACGAAGTTCGCGCTCGCCGCACTGACCGCATCGTCCGCTCGCACCGTGGCGGTGTAAACGCCTGCCGGGGGATTCGTGAATGTCAGCAAGCCGCTGCCCGACTGACGGCTCATGCCGCCACCGGCAGGAGCTGCCGTCTGGCCACCGGCCACCCCGTAATCCTGCAACGAACCGTCCGGCTGGGGAATCCGTGTGCCGGAAATGAAGGCCATCTGCGGATTTCCAGTCTTGTTCTCCACACCGATCTCCATACTCACCGTGCCTGCCGGGACCGTGAACTGGAATGCCTTCGTCTCCGCCGCCGCAAGCGCCACCGCCTGCGTGATACCGGCCGTGCTGACCGTGCCGAGATCAGCCACCGCCAGCGGTTGCTGGATCGTGAAGATCGCGCTGCTGCTGCCCGTGCCGATCACTGACGCGTTCGGCGGATTCACCCCCTCGGCGACGATCGCCAAGTAGTAGTCATCCGCCACGATGAAGTCCTGGTTGTTCTCGGGCAGCAACAGGTAGCGATCCATGCCCGCCCGCTGCATCTTCATCGCGCGATTGCCGCTGGCATCCTGGATGTTGCCAGCCTCCGCACCATTGAAGTCCGGCAACACACCGCGGCGCACCAACATCAAGGCTTCACCAACCGTCGGGCTCATATTGAACTCCCAGCGAGCGGTATTCGGCGGCACCGTGATCTTGAAGAAGGCGGCCTCACGGCGCGGCAGCTCCGTCACCGTTGCGCTGCTGCCCACCGCGAAAGGAATCTCGCCCACGGTGACCGGCTGGCCAGTGCCCACGCCACGGCTTTCGATGCTGTAGCTCGCCAGCGTGTTGGCGGTATTCGTCACCGGATCGGTGCCTTGGTTGAGGACACCCACGAGGTAAGTGCCGGGCACCAGCGGACGCCCCATGGCGGCGAAGACCCGGTCTCCCACACCACGCCGCGGGCTACTGGGAAGGTCGAAGCCTCGCCCTGTCCAGTCGCTGCTTCCAGCCCACTGATAAGCGCTCGGCCACGATGAGTCGCCCGAGGGATTCCAAGGCGTGCTCCCGCCCGCGTTGGTTCCCACCGAGGAAGGAAGCTGGTCGCGACGGATGACCATCTGCGGATTGCCGCTGGTGATGTTCGTCAGGCGGATGTCCCATGCCATCACGCCTTCGGGCACCGTCACCTGGAAGTATCGCCACGCCGTGGCCGTGTGGTTCGTCACCGTCTCCGTGCCATTGAAAGCGAGCGGCACCGGCGCATTTGCCATGATCACGAGATCCGCGCTCGCGTCCGGATACACGCTGCTCACATCTTCCGCCCGCACCGTCAGCGTATAGACGCCAGCCACCGGATTGGCGATGTTGAGCAAGTTCCCGGTCGTCACCCGCGCCATGCCACCGGCCGGAGCCGCCGTCTGCCCGCCTGCCACGCCGTAGTCCTGGATCGAGGCATCGGGCTGCGGGATCATCGTGCCGGAAATCATCGCCAACTGCGGATTCCCCACGCGGTTTTCCAAGCGCACCTCCAGCGCGGCCGTACCCACCGGCACCGTGAATTGATAGGCCTTCACCTGGGCACCGCTCAGGCTGATCGACTGGTTGATCCCGGAGATGCTCGCAGCGCCCAGGTTCTGGATGGCAAGCGGGCCGCGGCTCGTCAGCGTCGCGCTCACCGGGCCACTGCCGATCACGTCCCACGCGGGAGGATTGAGACCCTCGCTCAGCACGCCGATGTAATAGTCTCCCTGCATGAGCGAAGCCTGATTGTTGTAAGGGAGGAGCAGGTAACGCTCGCTGCCGATGCGCTGGACCTTCACCTGGCGGGTCCCATTGCTCGCGGTGTCCTGCACATTCCCATTATAGGCGGCAGTGAACTCCGGGATCATGTCGCGGCGTGCGACGACCGCCGATTCGCCCGAGCTCTGCTCGAGGGTGAATTCCCAGCTCTGCGTATTCTCCGGAATACTAACTTTATAGTAGGCCGCCTCGCGCGGCTCGAGATTGTTCACCGTCACGCTGCTCCCTGCTGCCAACCCCAGCGTTCCCACCGGAATATCCAGTCCTTCCCCGATGGCCCGGCTTTCGAGCGTCATGCTCGCGGTTTGGCCGGTGGTCTTGGTCACAGGGTCGGAGCCATCATTGTAGATGCCAATGTAGTAGGTGCCGGGAACCAGCGGACGACCGGCTGCGACCAGGATACGGTCGTTCATCTCGCGGCGTGCGGAACCGGTCACATCGTAGGCCCTGCCGGTCCAATCGTTGCCGCCGGTGATTTGATAGCCGCTCGGCCAGACGGCCTCGGATACCGGCGACCACGGGGTGTTGACGCCGTTGTTGGTGCCGGTAGTCGAGGGCAGTTGGTCACGGCGCACCACCAGGGTGCAATTCCCGCCGGTCGAGTTGGCAAGGAGCAGGTCCCAGGCCAGCATCCCGCTGCCAATGTCCATGCGGTAGTAGCGCCACTTCTGCGATGGAATCGGCCCCACCACCGTGCTTCCTTGGAACGACAGCGTTGAAGGGGCGATCGGATGCACGTCGAGCGTGAAGGCACCGAGAGCCTGCTGGGGAAGGAAGACACCGACATACCAAACATCGGCCTGATGATTCATGCGCTGGATGAATCCATTCGTGCTCGATTCATCCATGTAGGTCGCGGCGGTGTCGGTCACGCCAATGCCACCGTCCACGCGCTTCTGCCAGCGGCCCGGGACCTTGTTGCGGCGCAGCGCGATCTGGGTGCCGGGAACGTGATTGGAAAGCTGGAGTTCCCAGCCAAGTGCACCGACCTGCGAAGGAATGTCGGTCAGCGCATAGAAGCGCCATCCGGACCGCGCGGACTGGTCATTCACCTTGGTGTCGGTGAAGGACAGCGGCGTGATCACCGGGTCGCCGTTCTTCAAGGTGAAGGTGTAGGGCGCATCGCTCCACGTCGTGATGTACCACGTTCCATCGGTCAGGTAATTCGGCACCAGCGTGATGCCTTCCGTCGCGCTGCCCGCCGTGGCGGAGAAGGCTTCGTTGTCGAACTCCGCAGCCACGCTACCCTTGCGCACCGCGATGTCCGGATTGCCCGCGATCGCCACCGCATGGATGTCCCACGCGATCTGGTCCACCGGCACCTGCACGCGATACACGCGGTACGGCGTACCGGTCACCGCCACATTCGAAACCGTGCCGTTGTAGGCAAGGTCGCTGACCATCTGGATCCGTGAATCCAGGCCGATCGACTCGCCAGCCGGAGCCACGATGCTCGCATACCACGTGCTGCCCGTGGTGCCGATCACCGGTGGCACCGCCAGCATGCGACCGGCCTGCTTGCGGACGTAGTTGCTAGAGTGATTGTGGAAGGGCAGCTTGTTCGAGCGCAGCGCGATCTCGCGATTGCTGCCGCCGAGATACAGGCTCCATCCCGGCGTGCCCGTGGGCAGCACCGACTTGTAGAAGCGGATGCCTTCCGGCGGCATCGGCGCGGCCGGAGCATTCTGCGGGGCCACTGCTTCACCGATGTCGTATTGACCGTTCGAGTTCGCATCGGTGAAGGGCAGCGTGCCGAGATCGTGAACGTAGGGCTTGCCGCTGACGAGACTCCACTGCGCGCCTTCCGTCGCGTAAACCATCAGGCTCCACTCTTCGTTCGCGGCGAATTGATCGTCGCGCAGCACCAGGCCATCTGACCCCGTCTGCACCGAGCTGTGGGTGCTGCTGCTCGTCGTCGGAAGCGCGGTCTTCGAGAAATACAGCGCCGCCTCGCCCGAGGTCACCGTAAGTCGCGAGCGCCAACCGCCGAGGTCGCTCGATTGCGTCGTCACCTTGAAGTAATGGCGGCCGGCACGCGTGTTGGTGTTAGAAAAAATCGCCGTGCCTGTTTCCGCGGTTCCCGGATCCCAAGTCAGCGTGTGGATCACCGGCTGCCAGTCATCCAGCGTCACGGTCTTGGAGTTGTAGTTGATCCGGAATGAGCCCCTGTCATTCGCCAGCGTGTAGCGCGAGCCATTCGGCAAGCCCGTGAAGGTCCCGCTGATGCTCAGCCCCTCGAGGATCGTAAAGGTGCCGGCCGCAATGGTGTCGTGGAAGTTGTTCACCAAATCCACCTGCAAGGCACCGGCGATCGTGACCGCTCCGGTGGCGGTGATCTTGTCGTAAGTGCTACCCATCGAAGTGCCGCCGAGCTCGATGTTCGTGGTGGATCCGGCTTGGATAGCCAGCGCGCCACTCACGGACAGCGACCCCGTGGCACCCGGTAGCGCCGGTGAAACGCTACCCGCCACGGTCAAGGAACCCGTGACCGAGCCGGGCATCCTCAGCGACGCCCCCGAAGCAATCGTCAACGAGGACGTGGTGATCACCGGAGAAGCGATGCTTGAGCGGAGGAGCCCGCTTTTCAGCGTCACCGCCCCAGCACCGGCATTCAAGCCGGACCCGAGAATCAGTTCCTCCACCGGATTGAGCAGGATGGAGCCGCCATTGGTCGTGATTCCTTGCGTGATCGTGATCTTGCGACCGGCGTTCAAGGTCAGCGGCATCGCCCCGCCGCTCGCGGACAAGGTCGCATTGATCGTGATGTCGCGCGCAGCATTCCAAACCATCGCGCCGGGACTCGCCCCAGCGCTTTTCGACAGCGCGGACGAGAGCACGATGTCGCCATTGCCAGCGGCCGCACTAGCGGTGTTGATCGTCACACCCGTGCCCGCATTGAGGTCGGTTTGAATGATACTCGCCTGCACGAAGGCCGCGGCATCAACCGGGGTGAACACCCTCGGATTCGTTCCGCTGAACGAGCCGCCCGATGTGGAGGCGGTGGAAATGGTGACGTCGCTTGCCGCGTGGAGCACGGCGGGTAGCAACAGCGATAGGACGACAAGGGTGGAGGATGGGCGGGGCTTCATGATCTAACAAACCGGAGAGGGTCGCGAACAAATTGGGTCGCTTGAATCAAGGCGGGTGACCGCGCGATTCCTTGGCAAATACCCCGAAAAAAATTTCCCCGTCGATGTCGAGTTGGCGGACTACACCTAAAGTCCCAATCGCTCCGCACGCGACGACGACCACCTAACACCCCCCTCTCTTCACCCACAAAGCCCGGATAACCAACGCCATCCAGACACGACCAAAGGAGGCCGGCATCATCCCATTCAAGCACACCGGGCAAGCCGGCCATTCATCCTCGTGGACACGAGATCCGGCAGGAAAATTCGCATCCCGTTCACGAAGCATTCACCTCACGCTCCCAGGATTCCGCACATGAGCCATGGATTCGCCACCGTCTTCCCGCGACGACTTCGCTATTGGTCGCTTCACTGCGCGCTGAACTCGCTTCCCAGCCTCATCATTGCGCTATGGGCCCTGGAGCTCCGCCATAAGCCCCTCGCCATCGCCGCCATGTTCTCGGCGATTGCCACGTTCATCCTTCTCTACGCCACACTCACTTCGCTGCCCGGTCCTCTGGCGGAAGAGTCGAATCTCTTGTCGAAATCCCTCCGGCTTGGAACAAAGATCCGCAGCTGGATTTCCGGCGTGTCTCTCCTCCTGATCCCCGCAAAGGGGCTATTCTTCATGCCCGATTTCTGGTGCGGCTGGGCGGCCATCGGGCTATACAACTGGGTCCTCCGGACACTCGGCATCTGGACCCAGCGATTCCCCATGAACCGGGGAAATCAGCCGGATAGCTTCCTGCCCGTTTACACCGTCACGCTTCTGGAAGGTCTCATCCTCTCCTTCCTGCTGCTGATGATTTCCTTCTTCGCCCTGCTCGTGCTTCAGGCGAAGGAACGTCGCCGTTCTTTCGCCGAAGCACGCCTCTCCGAAAGACTCAGCGCAGCGGATTCGCCGGCACGCCTTCAATAGTCATCTTCACCGGCTTGATCAGGCCCTTCTCGTCGAACTCCATCTTTTCAATGCAGGTCTCGCGGTGGTCGCGCGCGGTGACATTGATCGGGCGGCGGTGATAGACGATGTACCACGAGTCGTCTTTCTTGTTGTGGATCACCGAATGGTGACCTGCGCCGCGAGCGATCTTGTCATCCTGCTCAAGCACCACTCCAATCCGTTCGTGCGGGCCGAGAAGAGTGTCGGAGATCGCATACGCAACCTTGTAGTCCGGACCAGTCCAGCCGCCCTCGGACCACATGAAGTAGTATTTCCCGTTCTTCTTGAAGACAAACGGCCCCTCGACATAGCCCTTCGGCGTGATCGATTTGAACGTCTCGCCGTTCTCGAAGGGAATGAAGCCGGTGAAGTCGTCCTTCAGCTTGGCGATGTTGCAGTGCCGCCAGCCGCCGTAGATGAAGTAGTGGCTGCCATCGTCGTCCTTGAAAACGAAGCCATCGATCGGCTGCGCGCCATGATGGAACTTATCGATCAGCGGCTTGCCGATGAGATCCTTGTAAGGCCCCTGCGGCTTGTTCGCCACCGCCACGCCGATACCGCCTTCCTGCTCGTCGTTCTGGATATCGTTCGCGGCGAAGAAAAAGTAATACTTGCGGTCCTTCTCGATGATCGAGGGAGCCCACATCGCCCGCTTGGCCCACTTGATGTCGCCCGTATCGAGGATCTTCTCATGCTTGGTCCACTTCTTCAGATCGGGCGATGAGAAGGCGTCGAAGTGGAGCTGCTGCTCATACGCCGCGGAGAAGGTCGGGAAGATCCAGTACTCGTTGCCGAATACGATGCCTTCCGGATCGGCGTACCAGCCTTCGAAGACTGGGTTGCCGGGTTTCTTCTCTTGAGCGGAAGCCAGTGGCGAGATCGCCACGGCGGCGGACAGGGCGAGTTTGGAAATCGAGGTCATGCGAGGTGCCGCGTTCATTGATCGAACGCGTTTGAATTCCTAGCAATTGACCGGATTCGTTCAAGCGGCTTCCGCGGGGACCTCTCCCGGCACGCATCCGCACCTCATCAGGAAAGGATTCCCATCCCCTCCTGCGCCATCCAGCCGCTCTCCGGAGATTCGGGCAGAAGCGCCCGCTCCCCTCCACGACCAGTGGCGGAGAGCCTCATTCGATCGTCGTGATGCTTCCGTTCGAGCGGATCGTGCGGTTGAGCACGAAGCTGACGCTAGCCAGCAGTTCCGGGGCACCACCGTTGAAGGGCGTGATCGTCAGCACCTCGATGGTGTAGTCCCCGTCCTCATCCACCAGGGCGGCCAGGTCGCTCAGCGCGAGCTGGGCATTTTGCGGGGCATGGGTGTTGTAAGAAAGGACGGTGGAAGGAACAGGAGCACCCACCGATCCGATCGCCTGCTTGCCCTTGTAGATCTGCGCATAGGTCACGCTTTTCGGATAGAGATCGCGGAGGGTCACGCTGCCTGTTAGAGGAGCGGCATTATAGGTCTTGCCGGCATCGATCCCCTGGATCGAGCCCTCGGCCACCGGCCAGATGGTGACCGTGGCTTTCGCCAGCTCTGCTTGCAGCGCACCGGCATCCGGATGGATGTACACGGTGAAGGACTCTTCGCCCACGGCCTTCGTCGGACGCTGGACGGGCAGGCGCTGCAGGATGGCATTGTCTGTGAAAGTCCCGTTCTCACGGAAGGCGAAGCTGTCGGCATAGGTTCCCGAAGTCCCCGTGGCCGCATAGGTGGTGGTGTCGTAGAGCTTGTAGCTGCGGGCCACCTGGACCTTCTTCAAGTAGTCCGGCACCGTGGGCAGATTCGACATGCCCGCGATCGAGATGCGCATGCCATACGGCTTGTCCGCGCGCGTCCGGGCCGGGAAGTAGGGGTCCTCGGACAAGGCGGTAACCGTCACCTGTGGAAGGAACGTGCCCACGGTCTTTTCATCCAGCTTCTTCAGTGTGGTGTTATTGTTCGTTCCAGCCACCGTGGTGTAGAGTTGGAAGATCGCCGATTCCGCCGTTAGAGGCCTCGAATTGACGCTGCCCTCGTTGGAGGTCACCGGGATGTCGTAGATCACCGACGCGCTGTTCACCGTTTGGATCTGGCGAATGAAATCCGCGCCGTGGGTCACGGGAGCGAGGGAGAGCAAGACCAGGGAAAAGAAAGCTTTCATGATTCAGAGGAGTGTGTCGGTTCAGCGGGCGGAAGGGGCCGCGGCATTGGCCGGCGGCGTGCGCTTGGTCACCGATATCGGATTGTGATTGAGGGTGCCGACGAGGATGAGTCCCGTCTTGCGAGCGACCTCAAGGCGCTCCGGCTTAATCTCCGTCTCTCCGGAAGCCTCGGGCATCGATACTTCGAAGGAGCCGACGAGGCCGCGGTAGCGTGCGCTGAATTCGCTCCAAAGCATGAAGTTCCCCTTCATCGCGGACACCACGTTCGCGCGATAGCGATCGGGGATGTGGAGGATCGAGCCCTTGGGAACCAGGGTGACGGCTCCTTCAAAGGTGATGAACTCGGAGTTCTTCTCCAGATCCCAACCTTGCGGTTCTGTTCCGGCCTTCGCGAAGCCACCGAACTTCTCACCTTGTTGGCGGGACTTGAGATCCTTGTCCGAGATCGCTTTGCCAACGGGTGGCTTCAGGTCCTTGGGAAGGTGTTCGATGCCCAGTCCTCCGCTGGCCGGCGGTTCGGCGAAGGCGATCGAGGAAAATGCTGCAAGCAAGATGGCGACAGATGTTTTCACGGCGAAGTGGTGTGATGGGTGTGAATTATTGACCCGCCAGGAAAACCACTTCCCCGCTCGCGTCGTAGCCCGTGAATGGCGGCGTTTGCGGGGTGCCGCCGGTGCGGTTGATCTTGTAGCCGACGGGAGTGACGTTGTTCCTGAGGATTGCCGTGTTGGACACGGTCAAGCTTCCGGTCACCTGCGGAGCGGTGACGTTGTATTCGGCCACCACGTAGAAGAAGCCATTCGGATTGCGGTTCGGAATCGCGGAGTCTTGGGATCCCGCGAGGTGGAAAACCAAGGTCACTTCCGGATAACCGAACTTCGTCGTGCAATCCCAAGTCTCTCCGTAGAGGCGGACCGGGCCGGAGGTGGAACCGGGACGATCGCCGGTCACTTCGAGACGCCGCGGGTAGAATTGCGCCCAGTTCACCTGAAGCTTCACCGAGGAGTAGATGTTTGTCCGGTCGCCGAGACCGCCAATCCACCAACCCTTGCGGAAGCGCTTGTGTGGATCCCCTGGATCAGGAAAGGCACCGTCACACTGGTCTCCCAGCGTGATCCGGCCGGCGACGCCGAAGATTTTGTAACCGTAAGGACGACCCGCGTAGCTGCCGACTCCCATCCCGTGGGAATCTAGCAGGATCGGCGACGACAGGTGCGGAGCCCAACAATAGACTTGGGCACCGGTTCCCGCCTCGAGGGCGGACAGGGACAAGAGCAGGCCGATGGCCGCTCGAAGAAGGGACGTGATGTTCATGGCTGGGGAGAAGGCCGTTAACCGAAGCGCCGACAAAATTTCTTTGTGGGACCGACGCTCCGTTGAAGCGCCCGCAAGCACTTCAGCCGCCCGGAACCTACCAACGATTCTTGAGCACCAAATTACGCGAAAGCGTAGTTTTGTCCGATTTTCCCCCTTCATTTTAATTGCACAATGCCCGAAAATAAGATATGGGGACGCTAGGTTCGCGGTGTAGAGCGCAATTCTCCGCAGCTTGACCACCATCTCCCCGGCGCTCATCCATAGCCCGGTCGCCATCGCGGCGATGTTCTCCGCCACCGCCACCTTTCGTCCCGCTCTGCGGAACGCCTGACGTCGTAGAAGGGACCCCTCGCCGGGCAGTCGCATCTCCTGTCCAGCTCCCTCCACCTCGGCGCGCGGATCCGCGCCGCGATTTCGATGTTGTCGCTGTGCGCCCTAACAGACCGCGACCGTCAGCTATCCAGGAAGCCCTTCAAGCTGCCAAAGAAATTACCGAGTTCCTCGTCATCCGCCTCGGCACCCATGATGTCGTCGTAGGTGGTGTGAATGAGATACTCTTCGTCGAGCTCCGGGATGAAGCTGCTCGGCTGGCAGGACTGCTCCTGACCCCACTTCATTCGAACGGTACAGTAGGTCATCGCCAGCTTCTGCTGGGCGCGGGTAATGCCCACGTAGAGAAGGCGACGCTCTTCGTCCTTCGTCCCTTCGGTCACGCTGCGCTGGTGCGGCAGCACGCCTTCTTCGAGGCCCACCAGGAACACGCTGGGAAATTCCAGGCCCTTCGAGGCATGCAGCGTGATCAACGTGGCACCGCTCTTCTTTTCAAGGTCGTCATCCTCGCGGTCGGAAGCGAGCGCGCTGTCATCGAGGAATTTCCGCAAGCTCTTGCCGCGCTCGATCGCCTTGGCCAGTTCGGAAAAGACTTCGCTCAGGCCTTCGCCTCGCTGCTGCTTCTCGTTGTCCGTCTTGCAGCCGCGCTCGAGCCACGGGAGGTACTCCATCTCATCCAGCAGCTCCCTCAGGACGTGGTTGGCCGGCATCACCCTCGCATCGACCTTCATCTTCGCGGTGAGGATCTGCGTGGTGAAGGTCTCGATCGAGTTGCGGGCCTTGGTGCCGAGCTGGCTGAGGAAACCTTCGTCTGTTAGAGCGCGCCACACGCTCGCGCCGATCTCGCGGCTGTAGTCGGTGGCCAGCATCGCCGTCGCTTGGCCGATGCCGCGCGGCGGCGAATTCAAAATGCGCAACAAGGGCACGTCGGCCTCCGGGTCATCCAGCAGCGCCGTATAGGCCAAGGCATCCTTCACCTCGCGGCGATCGTAGAAGCTCTGCGCACCGACCATGCGGTACGGGATCTTCCGCTCGCGAAGTGCTTCCTCAATCTTGCGGCTCTGCTTGTTGGTGCGGAAGAGCACCGCGAAGTGCTCCCACGGCAGATTGCCGCGCGCCTTGTCGGCCAGAATTTCCTCGGCGATGAAAACCGCCTCTTCCTCATCACCCGGCATGCCGACAAGCCGCACCGGCTCACCACCGGCGATGGTCGACTTGAGCGACTTCTCGCGCCGCCCCACGTTGCGGCGGATCAGGCTGTTCGCCGTGTGAAGGATCGCGTGCGTGGAGCGGTAGTTCTCCTCCAGCAGGATGATCTTCGGGCTCGGGAAGAAGCGCTCGAATTCCAGGATGTTCGCGCTCTCCGCACCGCGGAAGCCATAGATCGACTGATCGTCATCACCGACCACGCAGACATGATACGGCGGGCCGACAAGCTGCTGGAGCAGCTTCATCTGCAGGCCGTTCGTGT
This sequence comes from Luteolibacter arcticus, assembly GCF_025950235.1. Lineage (NCBI taxonomy): Bacteria > Pseudomonadati > Verrucomicrobiota > Verrucomicrobiia > Verrucomicrobiales > Verrucomicrobiaceae > Neoluteolibacter > Neoluteolibacter arcticus. The sequence goes on from NZ_JAPDDT010000027.1 coordinate 23,153, forward strand.
CCTGGAACTCATCGACGGTGACGCGCAGATAAACGCTGCGGAAATAGTCGCGGACATCGTGGTGCTCGCGCAGCAGTTGCTCGGCGAGCAGGAGCAGGTCATCGAAATCGACCGCGTTCTGCGCGCGCAGTTCGTTCTGATACGCGACCCCGAGCGAGGAGAAGAAGTCGTCCTCCAGATCCTCCGGCGGGATGCCGCGGTTCTTCGCGCGCGAGATCTCCGCGAGCACCGCTTCCGCCTTCACCTTCTCGTCGCTGCCGCCCATGCGGACCACGAGTTGCTTCATGATCCCCACCTGGTCGCTGCCGCTGCAGATCGAGAAGTTCTTCTTGTAGCCGAGCTTGTCGATGCCCCCGCGCAGCAAGCGCACGCACAGCGAGTGGAAGGTGCAGACGGTCATCTGCTCCGCCTTCTTCTTCGAGACCATGCCGCCGATACGCTCCTTCATTTCGGCGGCGGCCTTGTTCGTGAATGTCACCGCGAGGATGTTTTCGGGTGGGATGCCCACCTCGAGCATGTTCGAGATGCGGCAGGTCACGGTGCGGGTCTTGCCCGTACCGGCCCCGGCCAGGATCAGAACCGGGCCATCAAGCGAGGCCACGGCATCCCTTTGGGCCTTGTTGAGCGAGTCGAAAGAAAAGCCACCTGCCATGCGCGGGCGGATGGAAGCGCGGCACGGGGACCTTGGCAATGCGCGCGACCAATCTCACGGAAATGGCATCGACTTTGCCATTTCCAATGGCATTTTTTCTGCCATGAAGACGAAGCTCACCATGGACAAGGCGGGACGCATCATCCTGCCCAAGCCGATCCGCGACATGATGCACCTGACCGCAGGCTCCAAGCTCGAGGCCGAGGTGGTCGGCGGACAATTGCAAATCAACGCTGAAGAAGATGAAGATCCCCCTTACAAAATGGTGGACGGCATCATGGTAATCATAGGCGGAGGACCCACCCCTGGAGGACTTGCAAAGGCGATCCGCGACGAGCGCGATGCGATGGCCGACCGAAGCAAGCGCACCCGATGATCTACTTCGATTCCACCGTGCTGGTCGGCGCGACTCGCGAGGACGAGCCTCACCATCTAGCCTGTCTCGCAGCCCTCAAGGGAGGAGGATGCACCTCCAATCACGCCATGCTGGAGGCATTCTCGATTCTCACCGGGGGCAGAAGCTTGCGAAAGTATTCGCCGGCTTTCGCCGCCCGCCTTGTGAGCGTTTCCTTTGAAAAGCAGCTTCAATCCATTTCGCTGAGTTGGCCGGAAACCCACGCGATGCTGGCCGAAACCCAAGCCCGCGGCATCCGCGGCGGCGCGATCTACGACTACCAGCACCTCGTGTGTGCCCGCAAGGCCGGCGCGGAAGTGCTGCTCACGCTCAACTCCCGCGATTTCCTTTCTTTTGCCCGCGAAGGAGATCCCTTGATCAAATCTCCAGCTTGATCGCGTTTTACCCGAAGTTATGAAATTTTATGCAATTCTCCTCCTCTCCGCCAGCCTCGCCCACGCGCAGACCCCGGCCCAAACCCCAGCCCCGGCCGGCTGGAAGCTCGTCTGGTCCGATGAATTCAACGGCAAGGAGATCGATTTCTCGAAATGGGGCGTCGAGGAAAACGGCCACGGCGGCGGCAATGGCGAGCTGCAGTATTACGTGGACCGGCCCGAAAATCTCCGCATCGAAGACGGCCACCTCGTGATCGAGGCCAAAAAGGAGAAGTTCAACGCCGCCGGGGTCCAAAAGGACTACACCTCCGGCCGCCTGCGGACCAAGCGCCGGGCGAGCTGGCTCTACGGCCGCTTTGAAATGCGGGCCAAGCTACCCACCGGCCGCGGCATTTGGCCGGCTTTCTGGATGCTCCCGACAAAGGACGCCTACGGCGGTTGGGCGGCCAGCGGCGAGATCGATATCATGGAGTTGGTCGGCCACGAGCCATCGAAGGCCCACGGCACCCTCCACCACGGCGGCACCTGGCCGAAGAACGTCCACACCGGCACGCCCTTCGAATTGAAGAAAGGCACCTTCGCCGACGACTTCCACACCTTCGCCGCCGAGTGGGAAAAGGGCGAAATCCGCTGGTATGTCGATGGCGAGCTCTACCAGACCCAGACGAAATGGAGCAGCACCGGTGGCCAGTTCCCCGCGCCCTTCGACCAGCCGTTCTACCTCGTGCTGAATGTCGCCGTCGGCGGCGGCTGGCCGGGGCCTCCCGACGCCAAGACCGTCTTCCCCCAGCGGATGACGGTCGATTGGGTGCGCGTTTACCAGCGGCCCTGAGCCGCTCACTCGTTGCGCCGGCCCATCAGCATCGAAACCAGGTAGAGCAACTGCGCGATCGCCCCGACCGCGCCGGCGACGTAGGTCATGGCCGCCCAGAAGAGGGCATTCTTGGCCCGGTCGTGCTCCATCTGGTTCGCGATCCCGCTCTTCTCGAGCCACACCATCGCCCGCTTGCTCGCGTCAAACTCCACCGGCAGCGTGATCACCGCGAACAAGGCCGTGACGGCGAATACCGCCACCCAGATCCACAGCATCGTGACGCTGTGGAACAAACCCGCCCCCAGCATCGCGCCGAACATCAGGTACTGCTGGATCGTGCTCGCGAACTGCACCGCCGGCACCATCTTCGAGCGGAAAGCCAGCCACGCGTAGGCCTGCTGGTGCTGGATCGCGTGGCCGCACTCGTGCGCTGCCACCGCCGCGGCAGCGACGGAATTCATCTGATACACCGGCTCACTGAGGTTCACCGTCTTGCGGATCGGGTCGTAGTGGTCGGTCAGGTGGCCGGGCGTGTGGATCACCTGCACGTCGTTGATGCCGTTCTGGCGCAGCATCGCCTCGGCGACCTGCGCGCCGGTCAGGCGGATCGGAATCTGCGAATACTGGTTGAAACGCTTCTTCAGCATCCCGCTGATCAGCATGCTAACCAGCATCGACGCCCCGATGATCACCCAGTAGCCCACGCCAATCGGCGACGACTGCTGCTGAGCGAGGAGAGAGACTGTCTCGAAAATCATGGCCCTACCGTAGCGAGCATCGTGCCCGCTGCAACTTCCCGCCGGTTGGAAATCCGGCATGCATTTTCAAATCGACCTCCTAGGTTTGTCCCCGTGAAGCACGTTCTCATCACCGGTTGCACCCGCGGCCTCGGACTCGCCATGGCCCGGGCCTTCGCGGCAAAGGGCTGGACCGTCTCCGGTTGCGGCACGAATCCCATCCGCGTTGACGTCCTTTCCGCCGAGCTGGGCGAAAAACACCGCATCCTCTGTACCGATGTCACATCGGAGGCGGACATCACCGCCTTCGCCAATGACATCCTCGCCGGCCCCGGTGCCCCGGACCTCCTGCTCAACAACGCCGCCATCATCAACCGCAGCGCCCCCCTGTGGGAGGTGCCGGCCGACGAATTCTCGCGGGTCATCGACGTCAATCTCAAGGGCATCCACCACGTCCTCTGCGCCTTTTTGCCCGCCATGATCGCCCGCGGCAGCGGCGTGGTCGTCAATTTCTCCTCCGGCTGGGGTCGCTCCACCGCCCCCGAAGTCGCCCCCTACTGCTGCACCAAGTGGGGCGTCGAGGGCCTCACCCAATCCCTCGCCCAGGAACTCCCCCCCGGCCTCGCCGCAGTCGCCCTCAATCCCGGCATCATCGACACCGACATGCTCCAAAGCTGCTTCGGTGAATCCTCCGGAGATTTCCCGAACCCCGCGGATTGGGCAGTGAAAGCAGTTCCCTTCCTCGAAAACCTCGGCCCGAATGACAACGGGCAGGCGCTGACGGCCCCGTGACTCCATGAATTACTGGAACAAGACTCTCGGGACCATCTGCTTGGGGGGGCTCGCAATCGCGGGTCTCGTCTATTTCCTTGTAAAGCCCGCCGATTCTCCGCCTCTCGCAAAAACCGCCTCCATCATGAAGCTTCCAGACGACACCCTCAGCGAAATCGCGACCTATGCGCAGGCGGGTTTTTATGATCGTGACGAAATCATCGAGATCTTCCTCGAGGAACTCTACGCGCCCGACGAACTGAATCCGGAAATGGTGGAAGCTGCGGTCGATGAGGCCCTTACGAACCACAAGAAGGAGCAAGAGAATTGGCCACCGGTAACCGACTGCGACCGCCTCAAGACCGCTTTCAACGCCTTGAACGAACGAGGCGTGATCGCGATGCACAATGCTGGAACCACCCAAAGCGACGGCTACTCGGATTTCCTGGAAGCGCTCGACAGCGTTCCGGACAAATCGAAGATCGTCGGCTACTGCTTCTACCATTGGCAAGACGTTGAACGCGCTGTAAATGGAGAGGGGCTCTACCTCGCCTTCGGTCCGACCCGTTCCAAGGAGGAAAAGACGCGAGGGCCGGAGGTCGGGGAGTTAGTGAGGACTGCACTGGAACAAGCTGGCCTTCACGTCGATTGGAATGGCTCCTTCGACCAAAGAATCATGGTTCCGAAATTCGATTGGAAGCACCGGTGAGGAATTGGGTAGTTCAAGAATTCACCGCCCTAATCTTCCGGATCGTCCCCTCCTGCCCGCGATGATCGCCCGCGGCAGCGGCGTCGTCGTGAATTTCTCCTCCGGCTGGGGCCGATCCACCGCCCCGGAAGTCGCCCCCTACTGCTGCACCAAGTGGGGTGTCGAGGGCCTCACCCAATCCCTCGCCCGGGAACTCCCCCCCGGCCTCGCCGCCGTCGCCCTCAATCCCGGCATCATCGACACCGACATGCTCCAAAGCACCTTCGGTGAATCCTCCAAGAACTTCCCCGACCCCGCCACCTGGGCTCTGAAAGCCGTCTCCTTCCTCGAAAACCTCGGGCCGAAGGACAATGGGAAGGCGCTAACGGCTCCGTGACACTTCGCCCGCAAATCAAAGAGCGCTCAAACGGGTATAACAGGAATCCTAAGAGACTTCGCCCATCAAGCAGTGGCGACGAAATTCAGTGACCCCGGAAGCCTGGCATTTGGCACCCTCTTGGATTGACGCTCGAGGCCTTCTGCTCAAGCTTAGCTAAAGGAGTCCGTCCCTTCCGGATTGTTAGATGTCGGAGTCTCACCGGCCTAATAAATACTATTTTGCAAGAATGATATGACAACCCCCACTAGCGCTCGCCCAGTTGTATTCGTCGGCTCCTCTGTTGAAGGTCTTTCGATTGCACGTGCCCTCCAACAAAACTTGGACCACGAAGCGGAGGTCATCTTGTGGAGCCAAGGTGTGTTTGGGCTGAGTGAAGGCGGCCTCGAAAGCCTAGTCGATCGTCTGAGTCTTTTTGATTTCGCCATCCTTGTCCTAACTCCCGACGACCTTACTACGAGCAGAGAGACTGACGCCCAGTCTCCTCGGGACAATGTAGTCTTTGAACTCGGCTTGTTCATGGGGAGCTTGGGGCGGAGTCGAACCTTCATCGTGTATGATCGCACCGCGAAGCTAAAACTTCCTTCAGATCTTGCGGGAGTGAATCCAGCTACCTACGCGCCGCCGAGCGCAGGGTCATTGCAGTCTGCGTTGGGAGCGTGTTCCGCTGAAATCCTCAATGCCATCCAGACCAAGGGAAGGAAGGAGCGTCCCGACGATGTCAGCGGCTCGCATATCGATCAGGCGACACAGTTCAAGGTCATTGCAGGTCTTCTCGAGCCCGCGGCGTGGCAGTTCTTCATTTTGATGAGAGAAGCCGGAGCTACTCTTCGGCGCGAAGAATGGATTTCGTTGGGAGTTCGATACGAATATGCCATCCAGTCCGAGGTTCAGTACGGAACGGGCAGTGGCTATTTCGGCACTAACAAGCTCTGCCAGCGTCTGGCAGATGCCGACCTTTTGTCCGCTGATTTGCGAGGACGAGTTAGCCTCACTGAGCGCGGTCGCGCCTTTGCTGAATGGCTAGGAGAATCAGGCTACCGGGCACAGTACTTCTGGAGTGACATCGGCACCTGGGGCGAGCGACCACCCGAAGTGATGGGCGAGACTCCGCATCCACGCGACATGCCACGCCAACCGCTGACGGAGTAACCGCCAACGGCTCTATCCCCCTTGCTGAACCGGAAGAATAAATAACCGAACAAGCCATCGCTCCAAACATCTGCCCGACGGCGAGTTCAATCTGCGATGACAACTCAACCTTCTACCCATAGTAGAAGCCTCGCCCTCGGGCAGGCACATTTCCAAAAGTCCCCACGACCAAACCGCGGCACTCTTAAGGCCGGGATGGTTAAGTTTTCTTGAAAATCGACACTTTTTGTCGCGCTTTCCTTAGCAAACGGTTATGGAGCGCCGCACAATGTCCGAGGGTATTCTCAAATCCTCCCCCGACTCGACGGTACTGGTGCGTTCGTTGATCGCGGCGGGGGGCTTGGTGCTGCTTTTGATTCTGGGAAGCACGGTCACGGCAGGCTGGTACCTGCGCGACAGCTCCGGTCCCGAAATCACCGGCGTTCGCTCTCCCATCGTTCTAGCAGCGCTGGTCGCGACCATCGCCCTGACCACCGCGAATCTACTCCTCCGCTGGGTCCGCTGGCATTTCCTCACGCGGCGCTTGGGCGCGCGGCTGGCGGCCAAGACCAGCGTGCGTGTCTGGTTTGCCACCCTGCCGGCACTGCTCACGCCCTTCTATCTGGGAGAACTGGCGCGTGGGGCACTGCTTTTCCGGAAAACGCCCGGGGCGCTTCGCCTCTGTTTCCGCATGTGGCTGATCGAGCGCGGCCTCGATGCCTTTGCCGTCGGCGCGCTGTGGGCGATCGGGGCAGGCCAGTGGCCTTGGGCAGCCCTCTTCCTGGGGATCGGCTGGCTGATCTGCTCCGCGCTCCTCCGCTTCCGCACCGGCAATGCCCCAGAGGTGAATCGCCACTGGCACGCTTCCCTGCTCTTGGCCCTGTCATGCGCCGGCTGGCTGCTGCCCGCAGCGTCCATGTGGCTGGTCGTGACGGCCTGCGGCGGTTCTGCCGATGGCTTCACCGCGCTCCGCGCCTTTGCCTCCGGCACCCTGCTGGGCGGGATCAGCGGGATCCCCCTCGGCACCGGGGTGGCCGGGTCCATTTCCATCTTCCGCCTGATCGATGCCGGGGTCGCGGATTCCGTGGCCATTTCCGCCCTCACGGTCTTCCGCGCCGGGACGGCCTGGTATGCGGTCCTGCTCGGCGGCGTGCTGGCCTTCACCTGGCGGCACCAGTTGCGCAGGCTGTGGTCGAACCTCGACGACGGCCCGTCTCACTTCGACGAACTCGCCGATGACTACCGCGGCCAGATCCCCGAGCACGTCCGCGGCAAATTGCTCGAGCGGAAGATCTCGATGATGACCTCCGCCCTGCCCGCCCCCGACGCCAATTATCAGCCACGGGGCCTCGACCTCGGCTGCGGCCACGGCTGGTACGCCTGCGAAATGGCCCGTGCCGGCTACGCCATGACCGGCGTGGACCTCTCCGCCGAACAGATCGCGAACGCCAAGGAGCACGCCCGCGAGGAAGGCTGCGAGCTGGAGGTCATGACCGCCAGCGCCACCGAACTGCCCTTCCCCGACGCCTCGTTCGACTTCGTCTATTCGATCAATGTCCTCCACCACATCGAGGACCCGCAGGCTCAGGCCCAGTCGTTCCTGGAAATCGTGCGGGTGCTCAAGCCCGGCGGGAAATTCTTCCTCCACGAGATCAATGTGGAGAATCCGCTCTTCCGCCTCTACATGAGCTATCTCTTCCCCGTCATCCGGGACATCGACGAGGGCACCGAGCGCTGGATCCGTCCCAGCCAGCTACCGCAGGTGGAGGGCGGAAATTGGCAGAGGGAAGTCCGCTACTTCACCTTCCTCCCCGACTTCATCCCCTCGCCCGTGCTGAAGGCCTTCGCTGGCGTCGAGCGTGCCCTCGAGCAGTCGTTCATGGCGAGCTGGAGCGCTCATTACATGGCCGTTTTGAGCCCCGACCCGCGAGAAGCAGCGTGAAGGCGAGCCCGATCCCCAGGACCAGCGGCAGCAGATACCACCACGCCCAGAGCTGCGGCTGAAGGGCGATGGTGTCGGCCATGGGCGCCCTCTCGAAGAGATGGAAGGCCACCGGAGGATCATAGAACGGCATAGTGATAAACACGCCGAAGATCCCCCAGCCGACGACCCTCGGGATGATGCTCTTCGAGCCGAACATCAGCATCCACATCGCGGGGATCAGCAGGACCAGATAGTGCGTCCAGCAAATCCCCAGCGGCACCAGCACCAGCGGCAATCCCCCGGCGACCACCCTCCGCAAGTCGCCCCGGTTTTTCCAAAGCGGCCAGGCTGCCAGGGCGGCCACCGCAGCGGCGATCAGGAGCGCTTCCCAGCGAATCTGCGGGTCCACGGTGCGCGAGGTCCACGTACGGATCCCTCCGCCCCACTTCGGATCGGCCATCCGCTCGAGGAAGGAGCGCACCGAGACGTTGTTGAATGCCACGTTGGTCATGTTGACCAAGGACTCGTTCATCCCCTTGTAGTCGTCGCGGGTGGCTTGCGGCAGCAGCGGCGAGTGCGACCCCGCCATCAGCAAAAGCGACGCCGAGACCGCGGTCACAAACGGAGTCCAGCGACGGGACAACCCGAGCAGCGGGGTGAGCAAGATCGCCCACGGCTTGAAAAGCGCCGCCAAGGTGAACAGCAGCCCGGAGGAAACTTGCATCCCCTTCCCCCCATGGGCGAAACGAACGCCCAGCATCACCAGCGCCAGACAGGGGCCGACATTCTGACCGAGCGAGGCGCCATAGATCATCGGCAGGGTGAGCCCGGCCAGCACAGCACCGATCGCGCGCAGCCAGGCAGCCGGGCGGCCTGCCCAAGCCATCGCTTCCCAGCCAATCCAGACAGCCGACAAGATATTGAGCGCGAACCAGAACTCCGTGAACCGCTCGACCGACATCACCTTCGTCAAAGGCGCGACGAGCATCAGATACCACGGGCTATAAACAAACGACCCTTCCCGAAGTTTTGAACGCTGCTCCGTCTTCCGCGCCATCTCCACCCAGGCGGGATCCGCTGTTTTCTCGTTAACGAACACGCTCGGGTGATAGATCGCCTCGTAGTGGCCTTCCGACCACAGGCGTCCCGCCAGATAGGTCGGCTGCAAATCGATCCGCAAGCTGGACGCCGGCTTGGCAAGGGCCAGCAGCCAGTAAGCGGTCACCAGCGCGGCCGCCATGACAAAGAACACCGCCGCCAGGACCCGCCCTCGTGGCCGTGGCGTCGCTTTGTCGGTAGGGGTATCGTTCATCGTTCGTCTCGATTCGCCAGGGGCCGGCTAGCTCACGACCCATCTGTCGAATTCGCGGCGAATTCAGCGGAAAGGTGCCTCCACGCCAAGGATCGTTTCCGCCCTGGAGAGACATGGCGACGCTTGGGGGTTGATGATCCTGCGCCCCCGGCCCAATGTCCCGCGCAAGCGTGATCGAAGTCCGGTTCCAACGCGGTCTCCACCTCCCCGAGCTCGACCTGTGGCTCGATCCGTGGGACCCGAAACCGTGGGCCTTCGTCTCGCATGCCCATGCCGACCACTTCGCCCGGCACGAGACGGCGCTGTGCTCCGCCGTCACCGGCGCGCTGGTCCGCTCGCGCTACGGCGTCGCGGAAAGCCGGATCGATGCGGTCGCCTTTCACGCGCCCATCGTTCGGGACGGCTTTCGCCTGCGCCTGCTGCCCGCCGGTCACATCGCCGGCTCCGCGATGCTCCACGTGACCCGCGTTTCCGATGGCGCCACGCTGCTCTACACCGGCGACTTCAAGGTCCGCAAAGGCCGCACCGCTGAACCCGTCGTCTTCCAACAGGCCGACCTGCTGATCCTCGAGACCACCTTCGGCCTGCCGCAATTCACCTTTCCCCCGGCCATGGAGGTGGAAGGAGCGGTCCTGCGATTCGTCCACGACACCTTGGCCGATGGCGAGGTGCCGGTGCTGCTCGGCTACTCGCTCGGCAAGGCCCAGGAAGCGCTCGCGCTGCTGCATGCCCACGACATCCCCGCGGTGCTCCACCCCAGTGTCGCGGAAATGACCGCCGCCTGCCGCGCCGCCGGGGTGACCTGCCTGCCCGAGCTCCTGGTCCTCGGCGAAGCCGGCAATCTCCCATCTGCCATCTACTATCCCCCATCTGCAATCCCCCCGGGCCACGCCGTCATCGCCCCGCCGAATGCCGTGCGCTCGAAGCTGCTGCGCGCCGTGGGAAACCGCCGCGTCGCGATGCTCAGCGGCTGGGCGCTCGTTCCCGGCGCCACCTTTCGCTATCGCGTCGATGAAGCGATCCCGCTGTCCGACCATGCCGACTATCCCGGCCTGATGGAGTGCCTGCAGCGGGTCCGGCCGAAGAAGATCCTGACCGTCCACGGCTACACCCGCGAATTCGCCGCCGAGCTGAGATTGCGCGGCTACGACGCGTGGTCGATCGCGGGCAACGACCAGCTCGACCTGCCGCTGGCCGCGCCGCCGGTGCGGAATGCCGCCTCCTCCGGCATCCAGACCACCGCCAGCGCCCGCCACGTCCGCCCGATCTGCGCACTGGCCGATTTCACCAGCGTCTGCCGGCTCGTCGGCGAAACCAGCAGCCGTCTGGAAAAGATCCGCCACCTCGCAGCCTACCTACGCGGCTTGGACAATGAGAACGACCTCGCCCTCGCCGCCCGCTGGCTAACCGGCCGGGCCCTGCCCCGCGATTCCGACCGGCGCGCCGCCCAGACCGGCGGGGCCACGCTCCGGCGCGCGCTACTGAAGCTGCCCGGCGTCCGCGAGGAGCGCTACCGCGAGATCTCCCTCTCGCAAAACGACGCCGCCCGTACCACCCGGCTGCTACTCCAGGAACTCTCGCTGAAACCCGAGGCGCTCGATCTCGCCGGCCTGGCCGCGTTTTTCCAGCAACTCGCCACCGCCACCGGCTCGCTGGCACGCATCGACCTGCTGGCCGAGCGCCTCCGCACGCTGCACCCGGCCGAGGGCGAGACCTTGGTGAAACTGCTCACTGGCGACCTGCGGATCGGCCTGAAAGAGGGCCTCGTGGAAGACGCCCTCGCGGAAGCCTTCTCAGCGGATCCCCCCGCGGTGCGCAGCGCCCACATGCTGACCGGCGACCTCGGCGAAACCGCCCGCCTCGCCAAGCGCAAGGCCCTGACCGACGCCACGCTGCGCCCCTTCGTCCCGGTGAAGGTAATGCTCGCCTCCCCAATGCCCGACGCAGCCGCCCTCGTCGTCGCCGCCTCCTCTTCTTCTAACTCTCAACTCTCAACCCCAAACTCTCAACCCCTCTGGCTCGAGCCGAAATACGACGGCATCCGCGCCCAGCTTCACAAGCAGGCTGATCGCGCCGCCCTCTACTCCCGCGACCTGCGCCCGCTCGATGGCGAATTCCCCGAGCTGCTCGCCGCCGCGCTGTCGATCCCCGGCGACTTCATCCTCGATGGCGAGATCATCGCCCACGCCGAGGGACGCCGCCTCACCTTCCACGACCTCCAGACCCGGCTCGGCAAAATCTCCACCGCTCAGGCGGACCTCTTTTCCGCCACCAGCGCCTCCATCCCGCCGGTGCTCTTCGTCGCCTTCGACCTGCTCCATCGCGACGGCACCGACCTCCTCACCCATCCCTTGGCCGCGCGGCGCGCTCTCTTGGAATCTGCCATCTCCCATCCTCCATCTGCGATCTCGATCATCGCGGTGCGCCGCATTGAAGCGGACGCCGAGACGGTCCAAGCCGCATTCAAGCAAGCCCGCAGCGAGGGCCACGAGGGACTCATCGCCAAGGACCCGGCCAGCCTCTACTCGCCCGGCCGCCGCGGCAGGGCATGGCTCAAGCTGAAAACTTCCACCACCCTCGACTGCATCGTTGTCGCCGCCGAACAAGGCCACGGCAAACGCGCCGAGGTCTTGTCCGACTACACCTTCGCCGTGCGCGACGAAACCAGCGGCCAGCTCAAGATCATCGGCAAGGCCTATTCCGGCCTCACCGACGTCGAGATCGAGGAGCTCACCGATCACTTCCAGCGGCACACCCTTTCCAAGGACCGCCGCAAGCATCTCGTGGAGCCGAACCTCGTGCTGGAGATCGCCTTCGACTCGATCCAGGCCTCCAAGCGCCACGACTCGGGCCTCGCCATGCGCTTCCCCCGCATCCACGCCATCCGGCGCGACAAGACCATCGCCGACATCGACACCCTTCAGTACGCCCGGTCACTGGTAGACGGGTGAGCGAGCGGCATCGTCGGGATCTACCTTGGCATCGTCGGGATCTACCTTGGCACCGTCGGGATCCACCTTGGCACCATCAGGATCCATCTTGGCACTGTCGGGATCTACCCCGACACCGTCGGGTATTACCTTTGGAACCTGCGGGAAACACGCGGATCGACCCGGGTTCCTCTTCGTCCCAACGGGACGGCTCATAATAGCCCGGCACGCAGTGCCGGGATTTCAGTCGTCGAGCGCATCGCGTCCTGTAGGGACGCTTCATGCGGGGTTGATGTCGCCATCCGTAACCCGCATGAGCCGCCCCTTCAGGACGGGCATTTGCCGACGTCAAAAACCCGGCACTTCGTGCGGGCTTTTACAAATCGTCCGCTTCGGGACGAAAGACGGCACGGGCACAAAGAGCCTGCCTTCATTCGGTTCCCGCCGTCGCCGGCCAATCCCCCCGCGATCACGTAAGGCATGGCAGCTTGATATTCAGCACCATGCGGGGTATTCATGCGATCCTTTCCCGTCCCCCACCATGAAACTCACCCTGCTCGCCACAGCGGCGCTTTGCCTCAGCCCCGCCCTCGCATCCGCCGACGCTCCTTCTCCTTCCCCCGTAGGCACCTGGGAAGTCGCCCTGTCCGGTGCGGACCAAGGCACCGCCTACGTCACCTTCGAGGAGGACCACGATTTCACCGCCTACGGCCTGAGCCGCGAGTCGCTCGGCCTGTTCACCCTCTCCGGCACGTGGACCATCACGGAAAGCGGCCAGCTTGCCGGCAGCTACACTGAGACGATCAACGGCGGTACCGTCACCGGCTCCCTCGCGGGAAAAGTCGCGAAGGGCAAGATCTCCGGCAGCATCACCGCCACCAACGGCAAGTTCACCTTCAAGGCCAAGCCCGAGACCGATACCCAGAACCTGACCGGCGCCTGGACCGGCATCGCGAGCATCGGCAAGCAGCGCCTGCCCGGACTCTATCAGCTCACGCCAAGCTCACTTCCCCACGTTTACCAGATCGATGGCGGCGGGATTTCGCCGACATCCGGAAGCTACTCGATCCACGGCACCGTGCTGGCCGGGGCCAACGGCAAGGTCGAGCTGGTCGCCTTCAGCATGGACGCCTGGGGCTCGGCGGGTTTCTCCTCGCTCACCGGAACGGTAAGCGCGAAGCGCAAACAAAACGTGTTGAAGGGCAAGCAATCGAACGGCTCACCCGTCAAGATCGCACTGACGCGTTGATCAAGGGGCGCTGATCGTGATCACCAGCGTCTCGGTATCAGTGCCACCCGTGTTGGTTGCAGTGATCGTCACGTTGGTAACGGCCGCGACCGTCGGAGTGCCGCTGATCAGACCGGTAGTCGTGCTAAAGGTAAGCCCGGCAGGAAGGGGGGAAGCAGTGTAGCTCGTGGCGGCCGGAGTCGCTGTGATTTGGTAGCTGAATGCCACGTTCGTGGTGCCGCTCTTGGTCAAAGCACTCGTGATCGAGGGAGGCGCGGTAATCGTGAGCACCAGCACCTTGCTGCCCGTGCCCGCCGCATTCGTCGCAGTCAGAACCACGTTGGAAGTTCCGGCGGTCGTGGGCGTGCCGGAGATCAATCCGGTCGTCGTGTTGACCGACAACCCCGCAGGAAGATTCGCGGCGCCGTAGGCAGTCGGAGTCTGGGTGGCGATGATCTGGTAGCTGAACGAAGCAGTGGTCGAGCCGCTCGCGATCGTGGTGCTGGTGATCGACGGCACGCCGATCCGGATCGTCAGGGTCGCGGTATCGGTGCCCATTCCGTCGGTCGCGCTGATCGTCACCGAGTAGGAACCAACCGTCGTGGGAGTGCCACTGATGACTCCGGTGGTGGTGTCGATGGTCAGGCCGGGCGGGAGACCCACCGCGCCATAGCTGGTCGGTTCCTTGGTGGCGATGATCTCGTACTCGAAGGCTTCGCCGGGCGTTCCACTCGCCGTCAGGGGGCTGGTGATCTCGGTCGCTTCTTCACCTCTGCCGTTGCGGATGCCGAACTCGACGGGGGAAAGGAAGCCGCTGTCGTTCTTGTCGGCCTTGTTGAACTTCTTCGTCAACTGGGCTTCCTTGGTGCCGCGGTTCAGCGTCAGCGCATATTCGTAGATATCGAGGTAGCCGTCGGCATCGCCGATAGAGCTGAATTCATCCGCCAGGGTGAAAGCCTGCGCCTTCGAAGGCCGCTTCACCGTCTTGCCTGCAAAGTGGGCGATGTACTCGTCCACCGTCAGGTCACCGCTCTCGTCGTCGTCGGAGGAATTGAAGCGGTGGATCATCACGATCTCCGGCAGCTTGTTCGGAAAGGCGACGAGGTATTCATCGAAGTCCACGATGCCGTCGAAATCACCGTCGGCCCGCTCGAATTCACGGGTCCACACGGCCTCGCGCTTGCTGCCGTCACCTTTCGTGGTGACTGCCACTTCGGCCGATTTGGCAGAGTCGCCGGAGGCATTCGTGGAGGCTACCGAATAGCGGTAGGTCGTCGCCGGCTCGATGTCCGTATCGATGTAGGTGGTCGTCGTGGAAGTATCGATCTCCGTGCCGTTGCGGAAAATGACGTACTCGATGGCGCCGCTGACGGAATTCCATTGCAAGGACACCTGGTCCGTGCCGCGGGTGGCCCGCAGACCTGTCGGCGTGCCCGGCGTGTTGGGCGTGGTGACGGTCGCAGCGACCGATTGCGAGGAAGCTCCGTCAGTGTTGAGGGCGGAAACGGTGTAGCTGTAGGTCGTGCCGGGCGTCAGGCCGGTGTCACTGAAGGTCGTGGCACTGACATCCGTGCCGGTCTGGGTGCCATTGCGGAAGACCCGGTAGGTGATCGCGCCAGTGCCGGTCGAGGCAGTCCACGTCACCGTGACGGCGGACCCGCTGGTGGCGGTGGCTTGGACGTTGGAGGGGACCGTCGGCCCTTGCGAGAAAGCGGGAATCGCAGTGAGCGCCAGCAGGAACAGGATGAGGAAACGCATAAGTATGGAAAGACTGGGGAGCCGGAACTCCGTGACGCGGAAACTAGGAGCGGGAAACCCGTGCCCGCAAGCGCCGAGTCAAACCGTCCCCCGCGTAAAACCGCCGGGGGCCGGATTTGTGTCTGACTTTCTTGTGAATGACAGGATGTGCCGATCGGCCCGCGTGGTATTTCCCGGGAAAGGTGCTTGGATGAAGGGATGAAGGAAACCCGCACCGAAAGTGACTCCATGGGCGAAATGCAGGTGCCGGCGGCGGCACTCTACGGCGCCTCGACGGCACGCGCGGTGGAAAACTTCCCCGTTTCCGGAACCCCCCTCCCCGCGGAACTGATCCACGCCTACGGCCGCATCAAGCGCGCCGCGGCCGAGACCAATGCCGAACTCGGCCTGCTGGACCCCGCCATGGCGGAGAAAATCGCAGCCGCAGCGGCGGAGATCGCGGAGGGCAAGCATGATGCCCAGTTCCCGATCGATATCTACCAGACCGGCTCCGGCACCTCCACGAACATGAACGTGAACGAGGTGATCGCCACCCTCTGCAAGCCGATGGCCGTCCATCCGAACGACCACGTGAACCTCGGCCAGTCGTCCAATGACACCTTCCCGACGGCCATCCACGTGGCGGCCGCCCTGGCACTGCGCGACGACTTGATTCCGGCGCTGCTGGACTTGGAAAACGCCCTCAAGCAAAAGGCGGCCGATTTTTCCGGCGTGCTCAAGATCGGCCGGACCCACCTGATGGACGCCACCCCGGTGCGTCTCGGGCAGGAGTTCGGCGGCTGGGCCCGCCAAGCGGGGCAGTCCGCCTCCCGCAGTCACAAGTCACTGAGCGCCTTGATGGAACTGCCGCTGGGCGGGACCGCGGTGGGCACCGGCATCAATGCGCATCCGAAGTTCGCGGAGAAGGCGATCGCCCGGTTGGCGGCGGATACCGGGCTACCGTTCCTCGAGGCGGAGGACCATTTCGAAGCGCAGTCGGCCAAGGACGCCTGCCTCGAAGTCCATGGCCAGCTCGCGACCATCGCCGTCTCGCTGCACAAGATCGCCTGCGACCTGCGGTTGCTCGGCTCGGGACCGCGCTGCGGCATCGGCGAACTCCGCCTGCCGGCCACCCAGCCCGGCTCCTCGATTATGCCGGGAAAGGTGAATCCGGTCATCCCGGAGTCCGTCACCATGGTCGCAGCCCGGGTGGCGGGAAACCAGACCACGGTGAGCTGGTGCGGGGCCGGCGGCTTCCTGGAGCTGAACGTGTCCATGCCCCTGCTCGGAGCCTGCCTGCTGGAGTCGATCCGCCTGTTGGCAAACTCGGCGACGATCCTGCGGGTGAAATGCGTCGATGGGATCGAGGCGAACGAGGCCCGCTGCCGGGAACTGATCGAGCTGTCGCTGTCGATGGTCACGTCGCTGGTGCCGAAAATCGGCTACGACCGCGCCGCGGCGATTGCCAAGAAATCGGTCGCCACCGGCCGCACGGTGCGCGAACTCTGCCGGGAATCCATCGGCGACCTCGGCCTGACCGCCGCCGAGCTCGAAGAATTGTTAAATCCGCGGCGAATGAGCGGCAATAGTTAGCATTTCATGAGACAATAAGTCTTCGTCTTCACGATTTCACCTCATCTTGACTCAAAGCTCCCATGAAGGATAATGCTATGCGGTGAGCACCCCCCTGAGGCTTTACCGCGCCATCTTCATTTCATTGGCAATCATCGTCGTTTTCATTGCGAGCCGTTGGGAACGAGATGCCCTGACCTCCAGCCAGGCAATTCCGGAGGAAACGAAAGAGCGACTGCATGGAGAGGAATTAGAAGACCCCCCATCCCTTTCGACAGATGAACGGGGAAACGTAAAAGGTTTAACCAGCCTTGACACCAGACAACGTTATCAGTTCCTGGGAACTTCCTATCCCGTCAAAGGCTTCCGGGAGATTTCCGACTCCGGCGACCAGGACGAGCGGCGAATATGGCTGATCGATACGGAAAGTCTCCACGGTTTGGTCCGGGTCGAGGAGCGCTTCCGAAAGGATGGCACGGGCTCCTCCGGGTTGGTAACGCAGGAGGTCTTTATTGCCGGCGAGTTCCTCGTGGTGCCGCGGGATGATGCCCCACCTGCCGAAGTTGAAAACGCCTTGCAAGCTTCCGGGGCGGAGTCATGGGAAAAGATCTATGGTGGCAGGGAATTCCTGGTGCGTTTCGCGCATCCCGACTTGGACACGAAACAACGCGTGCTCGACGAGTTTGCCAAACACGCGCGTGTGATCGAGCTCGCCGAGGGGAATGGCATCTGCTTCGGCACCGCGATCCCGAACGACCCCCTTTTCCGGGTTCAGGACTCGCTGCACAATACGCGGGCACCGTCCTCGGCACCGCGCGATATCCGGGCGGTCGCCGCGTGGGACATCGCCTCCAGCAGTCCGGATGTGGTCGTCGCAGTGGTGGATAGCGGCCTGGACTTCACCCATCCGGACCTTGTCGCCAATGTCTACCTGGATGCCACGGAACTAGCGGCGAACGGCATCGACGACGATGGGAATGGCAGGATCGACGACTATCGAGGCTGGGACTTCGTCCAAAACGACAACAACCCCGCAGACGATAATGATCACGGGACCCATGTGGCGGGAATCATCGGTGCGGCGGGCAACGACGCCTACGGCATCTCGGGGGTCACTTGGAGTTCCCGGATCCTTCCGGTGAAAGTGCTGGGAGCTTCCAACAGCGGATCTCATAGCGATGTTATCGCTGGCATCAACTACGCCCGCGGCAAGGGCGCGAAGGTGATCAACATGTCCTTGGGCGGCCCCACCAACAGCAGCTCGATGGCGAACGCCATCCAACTGGCGATGGACGCCGGCATCCTTATCGTGACCTCCGCGGGGAACGACGCGATCAACATCGACAGCAGCCCCAAGTATCCCGCCTCTCATCCTCACGAGAATATAATCACGGTGATGAACACCACGGACCTCGACAGGCTTTATCCGGAATCCAACTACGGGGTGACGGCGTGCGATCTCAGCGCCCCTGGCGAATCGATTTATAGCACGGTTCGGGGCGGAGCTTACGACGTAATCACGGGCACCTCGATGTCCGCACCGCATGTGAGTGGCGTGGCCTGTCTCATGGCATCCTTGAAGCCCGACATTTCCGTTGCGGACATTCGGCGCTACCTGTTGGAGAACGTGGATCTATTGCCGGACTTGAACGGCAAGTGCGTGACCGGCGGGCGCTTGAATGCGGAGAAGGCTCTTCTGGCCCTGATCAGTGAGCACGGTGCCGCTCCCGCCTTCACCATGCCCCCCGAGGAGGCCCATAGCTTGGCTGGCGAAACGGCGCGTTTCTCAGTGGGAGTTTCAGGGCATCCCGCCCCGCGGCTGCGCTGGCAGATTTCTACCGACAGTGGGACCACCTGGGTGGACCTCAATGACTTCGGGATCTTCTCCGGCACGAAGACCGGGACCCTCACCATTCGTTCGGTGGACGGCACTTTGGACGGACATCTGTTCCGCGCTGTCGCAGAGAACCGCGTCGGCGCGGAGGTCGCTGGCACCGCGGCGGAGCTGACGGTGGATGCTTCCCCGGCGCGGGCCATCGCACCGGTGCCGACACCAAACGGTGGCAAGCACAGCAGCGGCCCGTTGCAGGTAACGGTCTCAAGCCCCACCGAGGGAGCGACCTTTCGCTATACCTTGGATGGCAGCGAACCAAGCGAGAACTCCACGGAATACAGTGGAAGCATCGAGATCGCCGCGGATGCCACGCTTAAAGTCCGTGCATTTGTGAGCGGACTGGAACCGAGCACGGTCAGCACCTCCGTCTTCAAGGTCGGCGGCGCTACGGCAACCCCCATCAGGATCTGGGGGAGCAACGTCTATTCGCAACGGACGGTCCCGGGTGCGGTGGGTGATGCCGTTGCCGTTTCCTGCGGAGATGGCTTCTGCGTGGCACTGCGGCGGAACGGCACGGTCGCAGCGTGGGGAAAAACAACATCCGGCGTGAGCACGGTGCCCGCGGGGCTCAGCGGCGTGATCGCGATTGCCTCCGGTTCGAATCACACCCTCGCACTCAAGTCCGACGGCACGGTCACCGCCTGGGGCCAATCGACCTCTGGACAAACCACAGTGCCAGCCGGACTGACCAACGTGGTGGCCATCGCGGCAGCCGTGAGCCAGAGCCTTGCCCTCAAGTCCGATGGCAAGGTGGTGGCATGGGGTTCCACCACCCAGCCGCCGATTGGCTTGGAAGAGGTCGTCGGCATCGCCACGGGAAACAATTTCTCCGTAGCCCTCAAACAGGACGGCACGGTTTCTGCCTGGGGCAACAGTTCGAACGGCGTGCTCACCGTTCCCGCCGGCCTGACCGATGTGGTTTCAGTGGCTGCCGGGAATTCCCATGTCCTTGCCTTGAAGCGCGACGGCACAGTGGTGGGCTGGGGCGACAATAGCTCGGGACAGAGGAGCATTCCCGCAGCGGCCAAAGGCATCGTGGCCATCGCGGCAGGCAATTCCCACAGCATCGCGATCAAGGGGGACCGCACCATCATCGCCTGGGGATACAATGCCTACAACGAAGGCGAGATCCCCAAGTATCCGATCAATGCGGATGCAATCTACGCGGGAACATCGAACGTGATGGCCTTGGTGGCGACCGATCCTCCTGCGTTCGACTTCCAAGCGATGCCCGTCACCGTGGCCACCGGCCAGCGGGCCAATCTGGTCGCACGGGTGACCAGCGCCACCCACTGGCAGTGGTATGAGGGCAATACCGGGGATACGACCCGGCCGGTGCCCGGAGCCGTCTGGCCTTGGCTCGTCACCCCGCCTCTAACAGAAGGCCAAACCTATTGGCTCCAGGCGTGGAATTCCATGGCCTCAAGTTCCAGCCAGCCTGCGGTGGTGTCGGTCATGCCAGGGGCTGACATGCCGACAATCTCGCCACCTCCGGGTGCCTATGTCACGGGGCAGCTCATCACCTTGGGAAGCGCCACCGCAGGAGCGGAAATCCGCTACACGCTGGACGGCAGCCTGCCGGGCGCGGCCTCCCCGCTCTACTCCGCGCCATTCGCATTGAATGCCAATGCCACGGTGCGGGCGCGGGCGTTCCGCAATGATTTGCTGACGAGCCGGGCGGCTACTTCGGACTACGTGATCCAGGCCCCCGCCACGATCACCGTCCAGCCGCAAGACATGCATGGCGTGACGGGTGACAGCACCACCCTGAGCGTGACCAGCACCGGTGCCCAGCTTTCCTACCAGTGGTATCAGGGCGAAAGCGGCGACACTTCCCAACCCGTGAGCGGCGCGACGACGACCACACTGGCCCTCCTCTTGCCCGCGGAGGGTACTTCCCGCTATTGGTTGCGGGTCAGCAACGCTGCCAGTTTCGCGAATAGCCGGGCACCCATCTTGAGCAGCGAGCCTTCGCCGATACGGGTGATGCCGCTCCGCCCTGGAACTCTCCCGAATGCCTCCGGTCTCGTGGACGTGATTTCTGTCTGCTGCGGCAGCGGCCACATCCTGGCCATCACCGCGGAAGGGAAGGTTATTGCCTGGGGAAACAACACCTACGGGGAATGCACTGTTCCGGCCGACCTGACAAATGTGGTGCAGGTGGCCGCAGGCGAGGATCACAGCGTGGCCTTGAAGGCGGACGGCACCGTGGTGAGCTGGGGACGAAACAATCTGGGCCAACGCGGCATGCCCGCTAATTTGGGCAGCGTGGTCGCCATTTCGGCAGGCCGGACTTACACGCTGGTACTGCGTCAGAATGGAGGTATGCTTGCCTGGGGGCGCAACGAGGGCCTGATTAGCAATCCTCCGACCGGCACGAACTTCCGCGCCATCGCTTCCGGCGGTCACCATCACTTTGCGCTCAAGGCGGACTCGACGCTCTCCGCTTGGGGAGGACAGAACAACTCGGGCCAGCGAACGATTCCCGCCGGCCTCACCTCAGTGGTGGGAATGACAGCGGGCGATCACCACAGCATTGCGGTGCTGGCGGATGGCGGAGTCCGGGCTTGGGGAAACAACAACAACAACATGACGGTCATCCCCACGGAACCCTTGAACGCAGTTGCCGTGGCCGCCGCGGGTGATGCCAGCCTGGCCCTTACCACCAACGGCAACGTGCTGATCTGGTCGTCGATCGCGTTCTCCTACAATCTTCCCGGGCCCGGTAATCCCGCCTGCTCTATTTCAGCAGCCAACACCAATGTGTTGGCATTGATCACTCACGTTCCGCCGCAAATCGTTTCCTTGCCACCCTCCTCCACCATCACTCCCGGAGAGGTCAGGGTCCTCCGGATCGTGGCCATGGGCGCGGCTCAGCACCAGTGGTACGAGGGCCAATCGGGCGACACTAGTGCACCGGTCGCCTTGGCGGACCGACCTTGGCTCCAGACTCCGGCGCTTGCGGGGACCACCCGCTACTGGGTCCGCCTCACAAACGCGCTCGGCCATACCGACAGCCCCGCAATCACCCTTGCAACGTCACCTCACGCAGCTTGGTTGACCGAGCACTTCACTTCGGCGCAACAAGCGGACCCCATGGTTTCAGGAGCCGATGCCGATCCGGATAAAGACGGTCTCGTGAATCTCCTCGAATACGCGTTCGCCCTCGATCCTTGGTCCGGCGATCTTGAAAGCCTGCCGCGTGCAACCCTTGCTCCCGACGGTTCGAAGCTGCAATTGAACTTCAACCGGCGAGAAGATCTCCACTATGAGATACAGGTAAGCCGGGATCTTGACGAATGGATCGATAGCGATCCGGCTCTGTTCGTCACCGAGCAGGGAGCCACGACAAATGTTGAGCTTCGAGTCAGCATCGGCTCCCAATGCTACATGCGAATTGCCGTATCCTACGCTGACCCTTGAATCGCTTCAATGTGGCGACCCGGAGCCACGCATTCAAGTCCCAGGGGGAGGAGCCGGCGCCGCCGAGCTGGAGGATCTGCTTGATCCCCAACGAATGAGCGGGGGCGACTGATCTGTAAAACTTGCAGGTATTTTTTGGTCGCTCCGACTCGCCGGAATTAGTAAGCAAACCCTAAATGCCTGCCACTCTCCGGCCAGCCTCCTCCTCCGATCCGATCCGACCGTGGTTTGAGGCCTTGGAGTCGATGGGCGAGTTCGTGGGGATCCGCTTCGGCCACATCAAGCCGGGCAGCAAGGAGGTGGAATGGTATTTCCTCTCCCACATCGAGGTCGATGGCATCGGCGGCTTCGCCAAGCTGCTCCGCGACCGGGGGGCGGAACTCCACGATCTTCCGCAGATCACCCACCCCGCGCCGCTTTCTTGGGGAGCTTTTGTCCGCACCATTCCGCAATTGCTGGCACCGCGGCGGCGGCTGAAATGGAAGAAACTTCCCGCCGGCCAGCCCTCGCCCACCAATGCACCTTCGCCCGCGGTCGCGTGGCATGCGTTCGACGAGGAGCAGACTTCGGACATCCGCCGCTCCGCCCGGACCAGTCAGGTCACGGTGAATTCGATGCTGCTGAAATACCTCGACCGGGCGGTGCGACCCTACCTGGAAGACCCCTCGCAGGCCATCCCCTGGATGGTGCCGGTGAACATGCGCGGCAAGGCGGACCAGCCACAGGACACGGCGAACCATTCCAGCTACGTGGGAATCCGCGTATTCGCCTCCGAAGGCGCCCGCGACGTCCAGCGCCACATCTACGAATCGCTGGCCAAGGGCCGGCACTGCGCGAATTGGAAGGCCTTCGACGCCACCCGCTTCACCTCGCCCGCGATGAAGCGCCACCTGATCCGCACTGACCGGGCCACCTCGCAGTGGAATCTCGGCAGCTTTTCCAATCTGGGCGTGTGGGACGCGGACAAGCACATCGATGCGCCTGACTGCCAGGGCACGTGGCTGTTCGCGCCGCCGACGCTCTCCATCCAGTTGATCGGGGCCGGCTGTGTGACCTTCCAAGGGAAGCTCAGCCTCACTCTGCACGTCCACCCCGACCTGACCACCGCGCCCGAAGTTCCCGCCGAATGGATGCGGCGCTGGGTGCGCGAGATTGAAACCGGCTTTCCCGAATCGCGATGAACCAAACCCGACTGCTGCCACTCGCCCTTGCCGCCACCTGCTTGTCCCAGGCCCACGCCGTTGGCTACCGCCTGCCAAACCAGGACCCGGAGGGTATCGCGCGGGGAAATGCCTTCGCCGCCACCGCGGACAATCCCTCCGCCATCTATTATAACCCGGCCGGAATCACCCAGCTCGAAGGCCATGACATGAGCTTGGGCGTCTATCTCATTTCGACCGACGTGGGATTCCAGTCCGCTGGTGGCGGCTCGGCGAGCACCCAGTCCGATTTTCAAGCGGTCCCGCAGATCTACTACACCTACTCGCCAGCGGATTCGCCGCTGTCCTTCGGCCTAGGGATGTATGCGCCGTACGGCCTCGGCATCGACTACGGCCGCTACACCCCCTTCCCCACCGCCGCGCAGGACGGAGCGTTGGCCTACGTCACGGTCAATCCGGTGGTCGCCTACGAAATCACGCCATGCCTCTCCGTCGCGGCTGGCCTTACCCTGAATTACTCCGAGGTCCGGTTCGAGCGGCGCATCGGCCTGCTGCCCGGTTTCGATCAGTTCCAGGTCGAGGGTGATGGCTACGCGACCGGCTTCAATCTCGGCGTGTTGTGGCAGCCGGTGGACGAGTGGTCCTTCGGCCTCAACTACCGGTCGCCCACCGAGATCGATTACGAAGGCCGCTCGATCACCGCGCCGGTGCCGCCCTTCGGCGGCGGCACACCGACCGATGCCTCGCTTCATTTCCCGCAGTACATCGTCGGTGGCGTTTCCTTCCGGCCGAATGACGACTGGAACTTCGAGTTCAACCTCGACTGGACCGACTGGGACCAAGTGAACGACACGGTCTTCGTCGGCACCTTCGGCGGCAATCAGACCTTCCCGTTCCGCTACGAGTCGACCTTCATGTACAACTTCGGCGTCACCCGCCAACTCGGCGACGGCTGGTTCGTCAGCGCCGGCTACATCTACAGCGAGAACTCCGCGCCGGACGCAACATTCACCCCTCTCAACCCCGACTCCGACCTCCACCTCGGCAGCATCGGCTTCGGCCACCGCGGGGAGAAGATCGGCTGGGCGCTCGGCTATCACTTCGCCTACAACGGCGGACGCACCGTCACCGGCAACTACAATCCGACGGTCAACGGCGAATACGAGACCTTCAACCACGCCGTGAACGCGTCGGTGCGGTTCCGGTTCTGAGTTCAAGTGGCCGCGTCGCGGTCGCAGCCGACGCGAACGGCAGCGGGCTCCACTGGGAACGAGGAATTCATTCCGCCCGAACAGTCGAGCCGCCGGCCGTGCGAAGCGGGATAAATTCCAATGCCTTTAAGGACTGGAAAAAAGCATCACCGCGGATTACGCGGATATCGCTGATAATAAGAGATATTGAAGATATCGAACCAGATGCCTTCAAGCTCCCGGCTATTGCTCCCGGTGCTACTTTCTCCATCCGTGCTATCCGCGCAATCCGCGGTAAATCAATCCCAACTTGATCCTCGATTCCCTCTCCGAGCGTCCAATCCTTAAAGGCATTGGGGTAAATTCCCCGCTCCCAGGGTGCCGCTATTGAAAGCAATCCCTCACTCCAACCGCCGGTCCCGCTCGGCATCGTGACGGCGCTGGAATTCCGTCGGCGTGACCTCGTGCAGGATCAGGAACTCGCGGCTGAAATCCTTCGGCGTCGGAAAGCCCAAGATCACCGAGACCTCCTTCACCGCCATCCCCTCCATCAGGAGTTGGCGCGCTTGAACGATGCGGTCACGGCGCAGCCAATCCTTCGGGCTGATCCCGAGCGAGTCAGTGAAGATGCGATGGAGCTGGCGCTCAGACACCTCGAAGCGATCGCACAGCGGCGAGACCTTGAAGCCGGTCTCACGGGCGATCGGACCAAGTGGCTCGGGTTCGAGTTCACGCGGCCGGATGGCAACGACGCGGCCGCTGCGATAGGCTATCTGGAGTTCAGGACGCTTCATGGGTTGGCAACGTCCCCGCACCGGAACCGGCATGATGGACGGCGAGCAGACTAGGCAGTCCAGTTATCGTTAGAGAAGTCCCAATGCAGAAGAAATCAACAGATCGTCATCGAACAGCCAGCGGCCCACATCGGACCCGGGCGAGCTTTCTTCCGCGGCACCATTGGCACGAACTTGTAACAGCAGCGACTCGCCGCGCTGGCGGGCGACCGAACCGCCGGCATCGTAGACACCGATGAGGGCCGCTAGGACCGGCACCGCTTCCTCGCCGCCTTGGCGGGAGAGACCGAGCAGGCCCGCGAGCAAACGGGGGAAGGCATCACTCGCGGATTTCAGGACGAAGCCATCGCCATCCGCGGTGACCTCCAGGGCTTCACCGCCCGTCAGCGATTGCGCAAGGGCATTCACGCGGTCACCCAGCGAGCTGCCGGCAAAACCGGCCTTGAGCTTTTCCTCCACGGCGCCCGCGAGCTTCTTCTGCTCCTCATGGACCTTTTTCCACGAATCGACACCCATCTCCATGGTGCCACTGCGACCACCGGCAGCCGTGCCGAAGGCTCCGATCCGGACGAATGAAGCAACCGCTTCCGCCACGTGCTTCGCGGGCAAGCGGGCCGCCAGCGGGGCCAGCGCGAAGGCCGCGAGCCGCGACGAGTAGATGACATTACCCATCGCCTGCAGCTTGGACCCCATCAGGCCGTTCAGTTCGCGCTTCACCAGGTAGAACTCCATCGCACGGCGCAGCGTGACCTCCAACTCGCTAACTTCCCATGGCTTGGTGATGTAGCGGTAGATGCCTCCCTTGTTGACCGAGCTGATCGCCGCATCGAGGTCAGAGTAGGCGGTGGAGAGGATCTTCACCACATCCGGATACTGGTCGGAAATCCTGGCCAGGAAGCCGACGCCGGTTTCGTTCGGCATGCGCTGGTCGGTCACGATGATGCCGATTTCCGCCGCGTGGGCGCGGAACACGGAAAGCGCCTCGACACCGTCCGACGCCTCAAGGATGCGGAAGGTTTCGCCATACAGCCGACGGAAGTATTTCCGCGTCTTCTCTTCGTCATCCACGAAGAGAATGGCATAGCGCTGATAGTCGTAGTTGAAGTCGCTCATGGTTCGGAGTCGCTGGGAGTTTCGGGGTCGGCGTCGCCATCATCGACATCTGGATCGGGAGGCGAAAAGAAAATCGTGAAACATGTGAATTCGCCCGGCTTCGTATCGACTTCGATATGGGCACCGTGGCGGCCGAGGATCTGGTGGGTGATGCTGAGACCGAGCCCCATCCCCTTGCCCACATCCTTGGAAGTGAAGAACGGATCGTAGATCTTGTGAAGGATCTCCCGCGGGATGCCGGCACCGTTGTCCCAGATGGTGACTTCCCACCCGCCGGCTGCGGCGCGCAAGCCCACGTCGATGCGTCCCGGGTCGCCGCCGTTCTCCGCCTGCCGCTGGTGGATGGCATCCACGGCATTCTGGAAAAGGTTCACGAAGACCTGCACCAGTTGGTTCGGATTACCGGTGGCAGAGGCTCGCTCCGGACCCTTGTAGGTAAAGGCAATCTTCTCGCCGAGCTGGTGGCTCACCAGCCGGCGCGAGCGCTCGACGACATTCGCGAGGTCGGCCTCGCCACCGATGCGATCGTCGTCCCGGGTAAATTGCCGGAGGTCGGCCACGATCTGGGCAACACGCTCCACCCCTTCGCTGACGTCTCCGACGATCTCGGCGTAGTCCTCATGATCGTCCGCCGGGAGCGAGCGCTTGAAGGAGTTCAGGGCATGCAGTCCGGCGCGGGCGTAGTTGAGCGGATTGTTAATCTCGTGGATGATACCGGCACTCATCTGTCCGAGCCCGGAGAGCTTTTCATTCCGCACCAGCAGCACCTCGTTTTCCTTGAGCTTCTCCATGGCCGCCCCGAGCTCGCGATTGAGGTCGGCCAGCTCGCGGCGGATCGCCGCCATCGCGAGTTGATTGCGCAGGCGCAAGACCAGCTCAGTGCTGGAGAAGGGCTTCGTCAGGAAATCGCTGGCCCCGGCATCAAGCGCCTGGAGCTTGGTCTGTTCGTCCGCGCGGGCGGTCAGCATGATGATCGGCATCTCGCGCGTCGCATGATTCTCGCGGATCGCGCGGCACACCTCCACGCCGTCCATCTCCGGCATCATGTGGTCGATCAGGGCGAGCACGGGCACGTGTTGCTTGGCGAGCGCCAGCGCCTCCGCACCGTCACGGGCTTCCACGACATCGACATTGTCGAGCTGCATCACCAGGAAACGGCGCATGTCCGGCTCGTCATCAGCGACCAGCACCAGCGGACGGGTCGAGGCCGTCGAGCGGCCGATGCCCCGGATGGCGACAGGCGCCTCACCGGTATCGGCCGGCCGTGCGACGGAAAGCGCAGCACGGCGGTGAAGTTCTTCAATGTGTCTCCCGCTCTCGACCCCCGCCACGTCCGTCGCGGCCGACGCAGGCACGTCCGAAGCCACCACTGGCAGCTCCACTTCAAAGCGGGTGCCGACGCCGACGGTGCTCTTCGCCTCGATGCCGCCGCCCATCGTCTCCACCAGGCTGCGGACCAGCGCCAGACCGATGCCCGCTCCTTGGAACTTGCGGGTTGAAGACGAGTCCACCTGCCAGAAGCGCTCGAAGATGCGCGGCAGCACTTCCGTGGAAATGCCGACCCCGGTATCGGCCACCGAAATCCTCAGGCGATCGCCATCGCGAGTCGCGTCCACGTCGATCCTGCCACCCGGCGGGGTGAACTTGATCGCGTTGATGGTCAGGTTCAGCAGGACCTTCTCGATCTTGTCGCGGTCGAGCATCACGTGCCCCTGCTGCCCCATGGATCGCCACTCCAGTGCCACACCGTTCTGGTCGGCGAGGTGACGCATCGACTGCATCAGGCCATCCAGCATTCCACCCACATCCGTGGACTGGAGCTTCAGGTCGGCGTGGCCGGTGTCGAAGCGCACCAGATCGAGCAAGTCGTCGATCAACTTGAGCAAGCGCAGGCCGTTGTGCTCGGTCATGGCGAGCATGTCCTTCACGTCCTTCTCCGCGCTCGGCCTGAAGCGGTCGGAGAGCCGCTCGGTGAGGCCGATCATCACGGTGAGCGGCGTGCGCAGTTCGTGGCTGATGTTGGCAAAGAACCGCGTCTTGGCTTCGTCCAGTTCGCTCAGCTGTTTGTTGGTCGCCTCCAGTTGCCCCCGGGCATCCTCGACCTCCTTGCGCAAGACGAACTCGCGGAAGCGCAGGCGCTCGTAGAAATAGCTTCCCGCACTCACGAAGACCGCGGTGACAACAAGGAAGTACGAATTGTTGAAGAGCCAGCGGTGATCAGGGCGTTGCTCCGAAATCCGAACGCTGCCAAAATAGCAGGCCAGGCAGAGAAGGATCATTACCACCGAATCCTTGAAGGAGCTCCGCAGCAAAAGCGAAAGGCCGAGCAGCACGAGATTAAGCCCGGCGTAATACGGCGACTCCCCCCCACCGGTCACCGCGATCATCCAGCAGATGCTCACGGTGGGCGCCATGAAAAGGCCATACGCGATGAAGCGCCGGGACTGCTCGCTGGAAAACTTGCCGAGCATCCAAAAGACCACGCAGAGCAGCAGCGCGACGACGACGCGGATCAGAAAAAATTGCCACGCCTGCTCGGGAAAGACCATCCAGTCGAGCGTGGTCCCCGCGAGCATGAAAAGCGCGGAGAGCAGGGCGGTACGGCGGGCATTGCCCACGAACACGCCGTTTTCATAGCGCTTGAAGGCCTGATTCAGCTCGGCCCCTTCGGCCGACATGTAAGGCACTGTGGCGACGTCAGCCATCGGCCAGTTCGATTTCCAAGAAGAGATTCACCCCGGTCGCGTCTGACTTCACTTCCACGCGCTTGGTAGGAAGACCGGCTGGGACTAGGTCCAGCATCTCCTCCTTGCTGCGGTAAATCAGGTTCCAGTCCATCAGATACTCCATCCATGCCTTGCGTGGATTGGTGTCTGCGACGTTGGTGACGACGACTAGCCCCCCCGGGTTGGCGATCGAGCAGAAAAACTCGACCAAGCGCTTGCCGACGCGCTGGGACAGGTAGTCATACAAGCCGGCGCAATAGACCACGTCGTAGTTCGCGAGCTCGGGGTCGCCGCCGGGTTGCGCTGCTGCCTTCAGGATCTGGTGGACGGAGCGCGGGATGAAGCGCATGCGGGTATTCCTGCCTTCCGCCATGCGCACCTTGTCAAGGCGCTCGCGGGTATATTCCAAGGTCTCCGAGTTGAAGTCCAGCAGGTCGAACTCCATCAGCTCGCTGGCGTCGTGCTCGCGCAGGAAGCGCAGGACTTCTTCCGCCGGGCCGCAGCCTAGGTTGAAGGCGCGCGCGCGGCCCTTACCGATGCGCCGGTTGGATTCCCGGTCCAGCATCTCCACCAGATAATCGATGCGGTTACGGTGGGCCACCACCGGCTCCGTATTGAGAATCGCATAATTGAGCATCTTCGCGAATGACGACGCTCCCTCGTAGGGATCACGCATCATCATATTGACCATCTCATAGTCACCCGCGTAGCCGAGCGGCTTCGCGTAAGTGCGATAGACAAAGGGCGAACAAAGGACGATCGGGTGCATCTCGCGGCGGATGTACGATTTGTGCGAGGGCACCTCATCCTCGCCAATCTGGTCCGCCACATCCTCGAAATTTTCCATCGAGGGGATCATCTGTTCCAAGACCTTCTCCTGGACACTGCTGAAGATCTCACGCTCCAGTTCGTCACGCTTGCGGGTGGCGGTGGAGCGGATGCCGATGTCGATGCTGCCCATCCAGTGCTGCACGCCGGCGAGGGCGCTTGCCATGTCCGCTACGGCAACCTTGAAAGGATCCTGGACGAGGTTGGCAGCTTTCCACTCCGACATGAAGGAGGTGAACTGGGCGCCGAGATCGGCCTCGCCGTTGACGGCGGATAGGAAGTCCACCTCCTGCCAGCCATCTTCCAGACCCGCCTCGCAGACCAACACCAGACCGGTGTTGAGGATGTTGCTGACGACCGCCTTGCCGCGATAAACCAACCGCCTGTTAGCCAGGATGCGGAAGTCCGAAAGGACTTCGGAAAGCTGGAGGATGCTATAGGGATTATAGACCTCGAATACCACCGAGTAGCGGGTCAGGCGCAGCAGGTTCGCCTGAACCTCCAATCCCTGGCTATTCCTGCATTTGATGACGCTCTGCGACTGGTCAGGGAGGATCTCCATCAGCTCTTATTTTTTCTTGCACGCCACGACATCCAAAATCGGACAAGGGAGCAAGCCGAACTACTATTCCTGCAAGAGTTGCAGGATCACAGCCGCACCCCGAAGAAGTCCAACATCACCTGCCGATAGACGTCCCTCTTGAAGTCCGGCAGCCAGTCCAGATCGAACTCCTCCGGCAGGATCCACCGGTAGGCGCCGAACTCCCGCGGCCGCTGGTTCACGTTCACCTCCGGCGCATCCGCCTTCACCAGGCAATGGTAGTAGGTCTGCTCCTGCCCATGGCAGCCATGCTTGCGCATCTTCTTGAAGCGCACCTCCTCCGGGTAGAGGTAGCGGTAGCCGGTGCGGTAGCTCAGCAGCTCATAGTGCTGCGGCGAAAATCCGATCTCCTCCCTCACCTCCCGGAACAGCGCCTGCTCCAGCGTCTCCCCGTCGTCCACCCCCCCCTGCGGGAACTGCCAGGCCCCGGGAATGGTCCAGCGCTCGCAGACGAGCAGTTGCCCCTGCGGCTTCACCATTAACGCCGCCACATTTGGACGAAATCGAACCACGGGGCGTAACGTAGAATACGGACACCGCCCGTCTCAATGCTTAACTTTCCCGAAATAACGTCCACACTCGCCAAACGCCACGCCACCCTTCACCTTTCCGCCACGATGAAAAAGACCGCCCTCCTTTACCTCTTCGCCGGCCTCCTGCTGGCCACCCCCTCCTACGCCCAGCAACCCGCCCCTGGCGGCGGCGGCTCCGAAGAAAACCAAGGCGACGACGACGAGAAGTCCAAGGCCGAGGAAAGCGACGACCACAAGCGCTTCTGGCAAGCCAGCGTCCCCGGCGGCCACTACATGGTCGCCATTGACCGCATCGCCTCCATCAGCATGCACGAGTACCTCCTCGACGGGCAGTTGGTCGTCAATGAGCTCGTCGTCGACACCAATGGCCGCGGCCTCGCCCGCTTCTATCACGTCGTCACCGTCGCCGAGAACTCCGCCTCCGGCACCGCCCGCCGGGTCGTGGAAAAAGGCAGCGAACTCCTCGACCGCGCCGGCCAGAAAGCCGGCACCGATGTCCACGAAATGGCCCAGAAGAACTACCCCACCACCAGCCACGCCGGCATGATCGAGTACCGCATCCTCGACCTCCGCGACCTCAACGCCATCTACAAGAGCGTCAAGAACGCTTGGGAAACCGGCAAAGGCCGCAAGATCACGCTGAAGTAGGGCAATTGCCTCTGCGTAGGCGCGGTGGTGACACCGCGGAAGTCACCACCGAAGCGAACCTCACCCTCGCCTCCTGCCGGCCATCACCGAAGCCGTCACGAGGCGCGTTGCGGTTACGCGAGTAGCCGCGTTGCCCAGTCTCCGGCCGGGGCCAGCCAAACAGGGTGTTCGTAGCCGGGAAGCCGCATAGACTTCGTTCCGAAAATAGGTTGGCACGTCCAACGCTATTGGTTGGCGCGCGAGTTCATTTACGCCGAATGGCTACGAAACCACTTAAAAAAATGCGCTAGCTCGGAGGAGAAACAGTTCCATCCGAATATGGCACATCTCGAATTTGCACTTTGATCTTCCCCTCCTCCATCCACCTTTTCACCGCCTTATACAAGGCGTCGCCGCTGTACTCTTTTACTTCGGCATTGGTTTTAACGACAAACGAGTTCGGCATACAATACACCAACCGGCCGGAACTCATCGAAAAATTAATATAAGTCGCAGTGGCAAATTTTTCACCCTCTGAGAGAACCTCAACCGGGCTTTCCTTTTCAAGGCGCCCAACGAGTGCAATAAACATGCTTTTCACATCACTATCCAACGAGTGATCCGAAACGCTCCATTCAGTGATTCGACTCTTATCAAGATCAACAATCCGTAATTTACCACTGACTAACACTTGGTCCCCAGCTTCAACATTATTTTGGTTATTTGTCGATTGATGACAACTCACACCCAGCACCATTAGAATCAAAAGTATCGCTTTCATAATTAGAAACCATTGATCTGAATGGGGTCAGTCCCGA
This sequence comes from Luteolibacter arcticus, assembly GCF_025950235.1. Taxonomy (NCBI): domain Bacteria; kingdom Pseudomonadati; phylum Verrucomicrobiota; class Verrucomicrobiia; order Verrucomicrobiales; family Verrucomicrobiaceae; genus Neoluteolibacter; species Neoluteolibacter arcticus. The sequence goes on from NZ_JAPDDT010000027.1 coordinate 55,542, forward strand.
ATGGCACGGGATTAAGCCACTTTACGGGCGGCAGGGGTGACGGAAAGCCGGCCGAAGTACGGTAGTTGTAGTTGTGAAGCAACAACCCGTCCTGGCCAACTTTCCGTCGCACGTCTTTGCCACCGCCCGCCGCAGGTTTCAAGCCGGTATCCGCAGGCTTCGCGAGTCGCTGGCCGGCGTGGAATGGGGTCAGTCCCCGCATTGTAACATTCTTTCAATCTTGTCGCGACGTTTGGTGAGCGCCGGATCGTTTCGCACCACCCCGATCAGGCGGCTTACCGAGCCCGGATGGCCCATTGCCAGACGGTGGGCAATCCAGTCGGTCCCCACTCCAGTGCGCTTGCGGACCAAGGCGGCCAGCAATGCCTTGCGCTCGTCTCCCTTCTTCAGCCCCGCCAACTCGCCCGGCTCCCCCGGCAATCCAAGCAGGCGAGTTCCCTCTTGTACCAGCCGCTCCGCATCCCTCTCGCCGTGATCGCGGGCCATCAGGGCGTCGCCGCTCTCCCCCCTCCGTCGCTTCCTCTGCCCGCTGCTCCCGACTTTCACTTTCTCCACCAGCGACAGCAAGCGATCGCGGAACGTCTCTTCCCCCAGATACCAGCCGCGTTTGAGGGCCGCCGTCGCAGCGGCATCGATGGCACCGCCGGGATTCGCGGCGCGGGCTTCCAGCCATGCCGCGTAGGCGCGCCGGCCACGACCGTCGCGGGCCAGCTCGAATGCCTTCAACACCCGTTCCATCTCAAGCCACGCCGGAGCCTTCCCGGTGGCATAGGCCGCCAGACTGCTCCAGCGGTAGGCTGCCAACTCACCCTTCTTCCCACCGGCTAGGCTGGCCCGAGCGGGATTGAGATGGATGTAGTCCGCCACGATGCGCAAATAGTAGGGATCCGCGTCCGACGAGTTCACTGGCACCGACTTGTAGCGCCCTTGGAAGACATGGCCACGACGCTTTCTCGCACGGTTCCAACCTTGGCTGAAGGTGCCGAGCAGCCACTTCATCCCCGTCACCAGGTTCGGCTGAGGGGTTTCCAACAGCAGGTGGAAATGGTTGCTCATCAAGACCCACGCATGCACCCGCCAGCCATGGCTTGCGCACGCCTCACCCAAGCGGGCGATAAACACCGCGCGGTCTTCATCGCTTTCAAAGATGCTCTTCCCGCCGTCACCACGGGCCATCAAGTGATACACTGCTCCGGGATACTGGAAGCGCAACGGGCGGGCCACGGGCTCGAAACAAACCGCCCCAGCCTCACAAGTCAACGAGATTATGTTTCAATGCGGGGACTGACCCGAATGGCGCTAACTTAAGGCGGATTTGTGAGCCGTGATGAACTACTGGCATTCTAGTAGCTGCTTGCAAACAAT
>NZ_JAPDDT010000028.1 GCF_025950235.1 Luteolibacter arcticus
CCGGCACGCGGTGGCGAACAAGCCCGGGCAATCCAGCGAACTCAGAAAGCGTGCCGAACACTATTGGCATCTTGCCCCAGTCCGTTGAGGAGGCGTCCCGCCTCCTCTCTTCCAACCGGGGCGAGACGCCCCGGCAACGGACTGGAGCGAGACGCTCCAGCCACAACCCCACTAAACCCTCCGCAGCACGATCCCCGCGATCATGAACACGATCGCCGCCAGCCCCGCCCATGGCAGCGCGCTGGTGCGAATGCGGACCACCGGAATCCCGTCGCGAGGTGCCGCGAACGCAAAGCTCTCGACCTTCGCCAGCGTCACGTCCGGCTGGCCGGAGAGGCGATACTCGGCCGGATATCCGCGTTCCCAACGCAGCGTCTTCACCTTGCCACGCTCAGGATCGTGCAGACGCAGCGTGAGCCGTGGTGCCTCACCGGGATCGACCCGCACGCGGTAGCGGCCGATGCCGCTCTCCTCGATGCTAACAGGAAACTCCTTGCCCGTGTCATCGAGCGCGTGACCGGTCCATGGCACTGCTGAAAGCGCCCGACCCGCGTCATCGGTGGCGCGGACGTCGATGTCCCACCGCCCACGCTCGCGATGCGAGGCGGTCTCGATGCCCACCCACTCCTCTTTCCGCAGCGCGCCGCGGAAGACCTGAGCCCAGAATTTCCCGCAGCCCTGCCACGCCAGCCACTCGCTGCCCCAGCGCTCGGTCAAGTCGCCGGTGAAGGCGATGCCGGTGCCGAGGCCGAAGCGTCCCACCGCTAGCAGCGGGTCGCCCGACTCGACGGCTAAAAGCACCTGCGCCGTCGGCTTCGGACGCGCCATCACGTAGCCGAGCACCGGTGGGAAGGCGGCGCTTTCGAAGCCCGCCATGATCGGATGCTCGGTGACGCTCGCCGGCTCGTAGAGGTCCTCTTTGATCGCCGAGCGCGAGGCCTGCATCGTCTCGCGAGTGAAGATCTGCGGCACGTTCTCCGGCGTATCGGACTGATAGAAGCGACCGCGACCGGCCTCGGCCATCTGCGAGAGCAATTCGCCGGCCGCGCCCGAACCCATGGCCACGGTCGAGACGGTCATGCCGGAGTCGGACATCTCGCGGCACAGTTCGACGATGTTCATGGGATCGAACTGGCCATCCGTCAGGCCGATCACATGCTTCAGCTTCGCGCTCGCGCCGCGCAGGATGTCGCGGGCCTGCACGATGCCGGGCTGCATGTTGGTGCCGCCGCCCTCCGCGATGGAATCGATCGCCGCGGCGACCTGCGCGCGGTTGGCCGCGGAGGTAAGGTCGAGCACGAGCTGCGGCTGGTCATCGAAGGCGACCACCGCGATCTGGTCCTGATTGCCTAATAACTCCGCCGCGCTTCGTGCCGCCTGCCGGGCCAGGGCGAGCGGCGGGCCGGACATCGAGCCCGACTTGTCAATCACCAGCACCATCGCCAGCGAGGGCTTCTCCTTGTCCTTCTCGAAGCGCGAGACCAGCGGCAGCACTTCTTCCACCGGTGTCTTGAAATAGCCGCCGATGCCGAAGGTATTCTCCGAGCCGGTCATGATCAGGCCACCGCCGAAGTCGGTGACGTAGCGCTTCAGCGAAGCCATCTGCTTCGGCGACACGGCGGTCGCGGGGACGTCGGCCAGCATGATTGCATCGAACGCGAGGATCTCTTCGAAAGAATCCGGCAAGCCGCGGGCACCGCGGGTTTCGAGCGTCACATCCTGCTCGCGCATCAGGCGCTCGAAAGGCCGCATCTGGGCCGGCTTCTCGTGGATCACCAGGATGCGTGGCTTGCCGCGGACCGGCAGCGTCATCGACAGGTGGTTGTTGGCGGGGAACCAGTCGTCATCGGGAACAAGCTCCGCATCCCACACCGTGTCGCCGGAGGTCACCATCCGGACCTCGGCATGACAGGCGGTCTCTTCCTTGGCCGTCAGCTTGATCGATTGTTCAGCAACCGCCACGCCGCGATGGATCAACCGCAGCTTGGCATTCATGTCGCGATTCGACGCGACCTTCACGGTGAAGCGCACCATCTCGCCCTCGAAGGCGAGCGGCGTGCCGGCTTCGATCGAGGTGACGGCCGCCTCCGGCTTGTCGAGCGAGCCGAGCTTCACGAAGCGCAGGTCGGTCTTCTCCGCGCCGAGCCGTTCGGCGGCTTCCGCAACCGGACTCTCTAACAAACCATCCGAAAGCACCACGATGCGCCGCCCGCGATTCGCTGGCAGGTCGAAACGCGCACCAGCCAAGGCACCCGCAAGATCCGTGGAGGAGCGGAACACCGCATCGCCGCGGCCGGCCTCGCATTCGGCGATGAATTTCTCCGCCTGCTCGAAATCAGTGCGCTTCAACTCGCGGGCGAACAGGAATAGCGACCAGGTGTCACCGGCCTTCAGGCCTTCGATCGACTTCTTGATCCCCGCAACACCCCGCCGCATCTCGCCGGGATCGACCGACTCGGAGCCATCTAACAAGAACGCGACGTGCACGTCATCGCTCTTGCGGGTGAAGAAGGGCCGGCACAACGCGAGGATCAGCAGCAGCAGCGCGATGAAGCGGCACGTCGTGGCCGCCAGCTTCATGGCCGGCGGTCGGTCCACCAGCGAGCGCCGGTAGACGAGGAAGAACAGCGGCAAGGCGATCGCCAGGCCGAGCAGGGGCATCCAGGTGAGCAGTTCCATGCGGGATCAGCCGGCTTTGCGGCGATGATAGAGGAGAAATTCGAGAACCAGCAGTGCGATGGCCACGAGCAGCAGCCAGAACGAAATCGGGTAGCCACGCTCGACCGAGGTTCCGCTGTCAGCGGGGCCGGTGCCATCGAGCACGGTCTCCGAGCGCTCGAACAAGGCACCGCCGAACCAGCGCGGGCCGGCGGTGGTCGTCGCGAGATAGTGGCCGAACTTCGCGACCGTGAAATCCCCGGCGGGCACCGGATTGCCGTCGGGCTTGGTCACGGGGCCGCCGGCATTCACTCGCGATCCCGTTGGATGGGCCGAGCGAAGGACCGGCCCGCGACCGCTGAGATCGAGCGCCGCACCGTGGACCAATGCGGGAAAGGCGGGCGAGAAGAAGAACTCGCCCTTCGCTGGATCGAGATTCACCACCAGCGCGTCGCGACCTTCGACCCGCGCTTTCCAGATCAGCGGCTTGCCGGTCTCCGAGGTGGCGAGCACCAGCGCGCCTGCCACCGGTGTGAGATCGCGCGCACCTTCGAAACGCATCGATTCAAGGTCGAGGTGCTTCGTTACCGGGTGACCGGGGATCTTCGATTCGGCGGCGAGAACCTCTATCTCCCCTGCCCCGCCGGTCCAGAACGGCGACTCGCCGGTCGGTGCGAAGATGATCTGCCGCGGGTCGCTGGTCGCGCTGCCTTGGGCGATGGTCACGTCGGCGTCCTTGTCAGCGAGCGCAAGCAGACCACCCGTTAGAGAAAAGGCCTCGACGCAGCGCTGGAAGAATACTGGCTGGGGCGCGACGACCTTCACGGTCACCGGCTTGGGTTCGGCGAGGCCGAGCGCGACGGTGTTGTCGGTGGCCAAGGCATCCGGAAACCTCAGTTCGGCTGTCCAGCGGCCGGCGGTGGCATCGTCGATGTCGAGCGTGTCGCTGGTTTCCTCTCCGGGCTTGAGAGTGACCGGCACCAGACGAGCGAGGCCCATTTCATCGTGGCGGAGCTCGAGTTCGGCACTCGTCTCCTGCTTCACCGAGGAGGCAATGCGGTAGAAGAACACTGCGCCGCGGGTCGTGCCCGGCTTGCGGTCGAGATCGGCGGCGATGAAGCCGGCATTCGGCGCGGACGGCGCGAGGCGCATGATCTCCACGCCGGGATCGAGCCCCTCCCAACCGGGATTGCCGTCGGTGATGAGCAGCACACGGCCCGCACTGCCGGCACCGCGGGCACAGGAATTCAGAGCAGCGACGGTTTGCGTCTCCACCGGCACATCGGCCACTTGCAAGCGCGCGATGGCCTCGGTCAGATCCTTCGGCGAATCGCTGGCGTGGCTGAGGAAATCGAGCTCCCCCGAAGCGGTGGCCAACGCGGCGCGGCGAGTGCCATTCAGCGCGCGGACGATATCGCGGGCGCGTTCCTTTGCGGCTTCGAGACCATCCTTGCCGCCGGTCTTCGCCCGCATCGATGGCGAGGTGTCGATGACAATGAGCAGATCGCGCTTGTCCTGCGAAGCCGGTCGCGGGCCAGCGGCGGCGAGGGCGATGGCCCCGAGCGCGAGCGCCAGCATCAGCAGCGAGAACAAATCGCGCAGCCGCTGGAAGAGCGACGAGGCCTTCTTCTCCTGGAAGATCTTTTCCCAGAGGAAGAGCGCGTTCACCGGGAAGCGACGCGGCCGTACCTTCAGGAAATACGCCGCGGTCAACGGCGCAAGCGCCGCAAGCATCCACAGAAAGCTGGGGGAGATGAAGTTCATGACGCTTGGAGCGCGGAGGCTCCGCCCCGCAGAAGCACGTGGCTGGCGAGATTCGAGAATGCGGATGACCGCGGGCCTTTCGCTGAGGAAGCGAGGGACGGACTGGGCGGGGCGATTGAGCACCCACCTGAAAGCACGCCGCGAGGGACCACTCTGCGGGCCGGGGGCTCCGCGCTCCCAGTGGGGACGCTCACGCTGCGAGCCCCCCTCTCTGCAAGATCGCGCGGATCACCTCATCAAAGGCTTCGCTATCAAGCGTGCGTGTGAAGCCGATGCCACGACGCGCGCATTCGACGCGCAGTTTCTCATTCCAATCCGCCACCGCAGCGGCGTAGGCATCGAGTTCGCGGCTGGTCACCGTCACCTTGCGCCGCTTGCCGGACTCGACGCACTCCAGTTCCAAGTCGCCTTTGCGGTCGCATCTCAAGTCCTCCTCGGACAGTACTTGGATCGCATGCACGTCATGACCGAGACCGGACAAGCGCTTGAGACCTTCTTCAAAGCCGGTGGGGTAGAAGAAGTCGGAGATCACGACCACCAAACCCTTCTTGCGATGCCGCGCCTGCAAGGTCTTCACGCAAGTGGAGAAGTCCGTGTCCTTGCCGAAGCACGGCGCACTTTCCAGCGAGCGCAGGAAGGTAAGCACCTTGCCACGGCCACGCGAGGCTTCGAGAAGTGGCCGCAGCTCATCCGCCATGGCATAGCAGGCGACGCGGTCCTGGCAATTCAACCCGATATAGCCCAGCGCCGCCGCCAGCTTGCGCGCCATCGCCGTCTTCGTCTGCATCGAGCGGCTCATGTCTAACAAGAGGTAAACGGTCGCGTCTTCCTCAAGTTCAAAGAGCTTGATGACGAGCTCGTCGAAACGCGCATAGACCCGCCAGTCGATGGCGCGGTAGTCGTCGCCATGGCGGTACTCCGCGTAGTCCGCGAAGGTAATGCCTGTGCCCTTGCGGGTGCTCTTGCGGTCCGCCTGCATCGACCCGCCGAGCACGCGGCGAACGAGGAGGAAGAGTGTCTCCAGGCGACGAATGAACGCGGCGCCGGTCAGTTCGCCGGGTGGCAGGGATTCGAGGGGTTCGGGCATAAGAGAGAAACTCGAAATGCTTGAGATAAAATCTGGAAATTGGCGGCCGAGGCTCAGTTCAAATCAATCATTCCAGGACCTCTACAAAGCTGATCAATCAATTGCTCTCGCTGAGCTTCAAGCTTTGCGGCTTCTATCCCAACTTCCGCAAATCCTTCTTGGATTCCATCAAACAAGAAATTCAAGGCAGGCCGCGCGAATTCATCACCCCGCGGGATAATGTCGAAAGGTAGAAACAAGCTGAACTCAATCGATCTACTTTTTTTAAATACAGTTGGCCCCCGAACTTCAACACAGTCGATCTCCTGCTTGGCGCTAATGCGGAACATCATGCTCCAGTCGCCTCCAAACTTTCCGATGAATGATTCGGAAGCAGAAATTAGCGGACTGATCTCGTCGGAGATTTGACGTTGAAACCGAAGTGACCACGGAAACTCCACGCCTGGCTCGATGTATATTTGCCCGAAATAAACGTTCATTTCTCAGTAAGCTCCTCGGATCGCCGAGCGGACGAGGTCGGTCGGCTTGATTCCTTCGGCTTCGCCTTCGAAGGACAGGATCAGGCGGTGGCAGAGTGCAGGCGGCGCAACGGTATCGACGTCTTCGCGTGCAACGTGGAAGCGACCGTCTAACAAGGCACGCACCCGAGCGGCGGCAAGCATGGCCTGGGCAGCACGCGGGCTGGCACCGTGGCGGACGTATTTCTTCACCTTCTCCGGCGACTTGTCGTTCTCCGGATGGGTATTGCGGACGACGCGGATGAGGTGATCCTGCACATCCTTCGCCACCGGGATCTCGCGCAGCGTGCGGCCCATGCGGAGGATGTCCTCGCCGTGGGCTACCGGATTGATCTCGGGCGCGCTGTTGCCGCCGGTGCGGTTGAGGATTTCCGCGAATTCCTCGTGGTCGGGGAGGCTAACGTTGAGCTTGAAGAAGAAGCGGTCGAGCTGGGCCTCGGGCAGCGGATAGGTGCCGTCGTTCTCGATCGGGTTCTGAGTGGCGAGCACGAAGAACGGGAGCGAAAGCGGATGGCTGATGCCAGCGACGGTGACGCGCTTCTCCTGCATCGTCTCAAGCAGCGCGCTTTGCGTCTTCGGCGTGGCGCGGTTGATTTCGTCGGCGAGCAGGATGTTGCAGAAGACCGGGCCGGGCTGGAAGACGAGCTCGCGTCGACCATCGCGGTCGGAGAGCACCTGGGTGCCGACGACGTCGCTGGGCAGCAGGTCGGGCGTGAATTGGATGCGGCCGAACTTCAGGTCGAGCGCCTTGGCGAGGGTGTTGACCAGCGCGGTCTTGCCGAGACCGGGAACGCCTTCGAGCAGCACGTGACCGCCGCAGCAGATGGCGGTCAGCACGTGCTCTACGATGTCCTTCTGGCCGACGATGAACTTGCCGACTTCATCGCGAATGCGATTGAAGGTCTCGGCGAACTGAACGGTTTCGGTTTCGAGGGTGGCGGGCATGGGGAAATTGACGATTGGAAATTGTGGATTGAAAATTGCGGGTCTTGGATGCGAATCGCGAAGTGGTCGGGTCAGGCGACCGAGCACCCGAAGCCGCAGAGATCGGATTTCATTCGGTGGGAGCCTCTCCGGTTTCGTGGACACGTTCGAAGTATTCGCGGACGCCGAGCTTGAGCTCTTCCGGGATGTCGTCGCGGCGGACGAGGGATTCCATCTGACGGCGGAATTCGCGCTGTTTGTCCACCCCGGCGCGGCCCGCGATGCCGGTGCCGCTTTCGGCGGACTCGACCGAGTTGGAAGACGGGCCCTCGGCGTTCGGGTTGCCCTTGAGCTGGGCGAGGTTGTTGTTGTCCTTGAGCTCATCGCGCTCGTTGCGGCGGCTTTCGACGCTCCCCTTTCCGGCCCCCTTTCCTCCCGCATCGGGACTCTGCGCCATCGATTGACCGAGACCTAAGGTCTGGCTCTGACCTTGGGCAAACTGGCGGGCCTCGCCCATTCCGGCCCGGAGCTTGCCGAGCTTGTCCTTTGCCTTCTGGCGGGCACCGAGCTGTCCGAGGCGATCTCCCAGCTTGTCCATCTTGCCGCCGAGCTTCATCGCCATCGCCTCGGCATCGGGATCGAATTCGCCCTGCTCCATCTTCGCGCCGAGCTGGCGGGCCTCGGCGTCGATGTCCTCGAGCATTTCCTGCAGCGGCTGTTGGTTGCCCTCGGCCATCTGCGCCTGCTCGCCGTCCATCTTGTCACCGGGCTTGGGAGCCTTGCCAAAGTTCCGCTGGCGCGCGCCATCGGCCATCCGCTTGGCCATCTCCTTGGCCTTGGCTGCGTTCTTCTTGAGCTGCTCCAGTTCCTCCGGCGTCATCTTGTTCTTCGCCTCGGGCTTCATCTCGCCAAGTTCCTGCTTGGCCTTCTCGAAATCCTTCGCGTCGAGCTGCTTGCCAAGCTGGCGGGCATCGGCGAGCGACGACTTCGCAAGCTCTTCCGCGGAAAGCTTCAGCACCGCCTCATCCTGGCGGGCTTCAAGTCCCTGCATCGCTTTGGCGAGTTCCTGCTCGAATTTCGCGATCTGCTTCTCCGCCTCGCGCTGGTCCTTGGTCTCGGCGAGTTGCTTGGCGAGCTCGCGCAGCTTCGCCGGATCGAGCACCTTGCGCTCCTCCTCGCCGAGTTCCTTGATCAATTCCTCCACCGCCTCCTCGACCTGCTTCTTCACCTCCGCGCTGCGCTCGGCCGTCATCTGTTCGCGGGCGAGCTTGTCCCGCACGGCCTGGCTGTGCGGCAGAAAGGCAAGACCACCCGCGATGACGGCCAGCAGTACACCGGTGCCATACGAGCGCTTCGGATGAACCAGCGGCACGCCGGCTGGATCCAGCGAAGAAACCCTGGCCACCAGCATCTTCTCGTGGAGCTGATAGACCTCGCCCTCACTGCCCTTGGCGCGGAAGCCGAGCCACGACAGGAGACCATCTTTCAGGCCAAAGGTTTCATCGGCAGCCACGGCAGCATCCGTCGAGTTCCGGCGGGAAGCCATCAAAGCGATCACAAAGGCAAGCAGGCCGATGCCGCCGGCTATCGCATAGCCAATCCGTGGGGCGGCGTAGCCGAAGATCCGCCACGCCACCGCCCACACCAGACACGCACTGGCAGCCGCGAGCAGACACCGCGCACCGATGCGTGAGGCGACGCCACGGTCGAGCCGGTGGCGAACGGCGTCGAGGAAGGAAGCGAGCGAGGTCATGTGCGTAGGAAAAGTTAGCCGGAACTACGTGAGCGGCGTGGATGAAATGAGTGTGAAACTCGGAAGAATACGGGTGGAGCGGAATTCATACCGCACGCGGGGCGTCGGAGAATCTTCTGCGGAAACAACTCCGCGGTCCCGGTGGCATGGGCTCTCCTTGCTCATTTCTTTGGCTCCGCCTTCTTGATCAGATCCTGCATCCACTTGCGCTCTTTTTCGTCGAGGTCGTCGAGTTTGATCTCCTTGGCGATGGCCGCGGCATCGGCGGTCTTCTTCTGGCGATCGTCGAGGTACTTCGCGCGGTAGGCCCGGGCATAGGCCACCGACTTTGCATCGCCGCTCGCCTTTGCCGCGGCATCGGCGGCATCAAAACCTTTGATGGCATTATCCCGCTCATCGGTGCGCCAGCCAATGATGCCGGCCTTCTCCGTGAGGAACTTCGCCTTCATCGGATGGTCGGCCGGCAGGGCATCCACCACCACGAAAATATCGTCGCGGGTGAAAGCCTTGGAGTCCATCAGCCCGGAAAGGACGGTCGGGTGGGTGATCTCGCGCTTGAGCGTCGCGGGATCCGTCAGCATCGCGGTCAGCAGTTCCCGGCGCGGTTTCTCATACTGCGCATCGCTGAGACAGGACTCGTGGAGGGTGGGAAATGCCTGCGCGATGGTGTGCCCCTTGCGGACAGCGTCGTAGCGCTTGCGCGTATCGGGTGGCAGCCCATCCAACCAGCGGTCGAAGGCCGAGCCGTCACCACCCGCGAGCTGCGACATGATGCCGAGCGCGATCGCGTCGCGCTGCCTCTCCTTCTGATCGAAGCCCAGCAACACCTCGCAGAGCTTCAGGGCTTGCGCGGCGGCCGCCTTCTTCTTGTCGCCTTCCAGTTCATGGATGCGACGAATGAACAGCGTGGCTTGCCAGTCGAAGAAGCGGTCCATCTGCTGGCCGCCGTAGTACTCGTTGTTACCGCCGGAAGTGACCTGGAGCGACTCCACCTGCTTGATGAGACCGGATGCATCCCCGGATTTCTCCAACTGGCACCGGGTGCTGCGGCGAAGCAATGCCTCCATCACCGCCTGCTCCTCCTGGTCGATCGGGTTGCCGCCATTGTTCGAGTTGTTCATCGCCATCACCAGTGCGCCGAGATCGGTTCCCCGGGTGAGCGCCTCGAACTCCCCCTCAAGCTCCGTGGCGGAGAGTGGCTCGACAGAGATGGCGGCGAGAGACTCCATGCGCGACACCCGCGGCTTCGGCGCTTCCGCGGCGAATCGCTTCGCCAGTGCGCCGAGCCGCTCCGGGCGTTTCACGGATGGCGCGGCCGCGTCTTTCGCATCCGGCAGGCATGATAGGAGGCACTCCATGCGGAAGCGCTGTGCAGGATCCTCGACCGTCTTGAGCCACTCGGGCAGGGCCGCTTCGATCTCCTTCGAGAAAGCTGGCGGCTGCAAGTTGCCCGGCTTCTCATCGAGCACCAGTCCCCTCATTCCTTGATGGAATTCACCAGGCCGGGCGAGCAGCAGCTTGGCGGAATCGCCCAATCCGCCCTGCCAGAGCTTCACCGCCAAGTCCAGCCGCCCGCGCACCCCGGTGCCAGCCCGCGCCGCCTTGGCAATGCCCGCTGCATCTCCGGCGCGCAGCGCCAGCGACAGGTTCATCGCCGTGATCGAACCGCGTGCCTTGTCCTGGTCACCACTGCCATTGGCGAAATCGACGCGACTCTTGTCAAAGGCATCCAGCAAACGCTTCCCATCCTCCGGAGTGATGCTTTTCCACCCGGCGAAACGACCGAGGGACGGCACCGAGGAGTGGCTGGCCCACGGGCGATCCGGTGTCAGATAGCTACAGAGGAAATCCGCCATGGCCTTGGCGCAGGCCGGATCGTCGAGTTGCTCGATCGCCTTGTTTTGGAGCAAGTCCGTCATGACGTCGAATCTCAGCTCGGCGGGAATCTTCGGCTCCGTCACGAAAGCGGTGAAGCTTACCCTGAAATCCGCCTTGCCGGCATCGTCAAGCCGGTCCCCGCTTGAGGACAGCACGGCAAGCCTCACCGCATTGGCGTAGGCGGGATCGATCTTCTTCAAGTCACCACCGGTCCACGCGGTCAGCTTCTCACGCCAGCCCGCCGGATAGTTCCACGAGCTCTGGTAGCGCATCCGGGCAATCACCATCACCCCCAGGATCGGGCGCAGCTCGGCGGCGGTTTCCTTGCCAAGCAGGGCGTAGAGACCGGCATCCGGGTGCAGGCCTTCGGGCAACTTGACCTTCTTGATCTCCGCCTCGCGGCGCTTCGCCTCCTCGCGGAAAATACGGTCCGTGTAGTAGTTGAAATTGCCCTCATACTGGCCGAGCCTTGCCGCCGATGGCTGCTTGCTGAAAGCCGCGAGGAAGCCACAGAAATCCGGCAGCGAGGTCCTGCGGTTGAGCAAGAAGTTGATCATCTGCGAGTGGGCGTAGCTCTCCGCCGAGGTCGTGAAGCCGCCGCTGCTGGACGACCAGCCCTGCGAGTTCGCGCGCATCTGATCGAGGCACTTGTCCCACAGCTTGGCCGCCAAATCCGCATTGCCACTGACCAGCCGGCCAATCAGCGGCTGGATCTCGCCATCGGAGGAATAGGGCCGGAGATTCTGCGGCACGCCGTCCTTGAGATATTCCTCGGCCTTCTTCTTCGCCTCACTGTCGCCCTGCTTGAGGTTCTCCGCCAACTGCTTCCGCACCGGGGCGGAAGCTTTTTCCGGCGCCTCGGGCAGCCAGGTGGCGATGAAGCCCCAGAGATTCTCCCGATCGGCGCGCGACCACTTGTCGATGACCGCCTTTTGGCGGTCGAGCTCGGCATAGGCGACCTCGGGTTTGTTCGCGAGCACGGCACCGAAGATGCGCGCCCAGAAGCGGTCCGGCCCTTCGACCTTGACCAGTTCTTCCCCGAGCTTCGCCGATCCATCCCGTTGTTTCAGGCGGGTCAGGCCGTAGTCGAGCAGGCTCTTGCCATTGCCGTCCTTGGGATCGGCGACCGCATCCGGACCCGGGGCGAAGTAGCCTGCATTCAACAGCCGTGACGCCGCCGGATTGCCATTCCCCCCCGGCCCATCGAGGATCTGGTACCAGTTCAGCGAGCCGAGTGACAATTTGTGAGCAGCCACGAATCGCATCGCGCACACCGCGGTCGCCTCGTTGCCATTGAACGCCGAGAATAGATTCTGGAAGGCGTTCTGCCGCTGGTTCGGGCCCGGCAGGTAGATGTTGCTGTTGCGGAGCTCCGCGTAGAGCGGCCACGCTTCTTCCGGGCCCAGGATCTTGATGGCGAGCCGGTGCATCGCGGCGGTGCGGGCCGCCGTGTCCTTCGCCTCGTCCACCGAACGGGCAAGCTCCTGGCTGAAAGACTGCGAGTCATAGATGCCCTGGCGGAGTGCTTCGCACATGAAGTCCTCGATCACCGCGCGCAAGTCATCGCGTTTCGCCGCCGCAGCGGCACGGGAGATCCATTCCAGCTCCAGGGTCGCTTGCTGCGCGCGTTCGGGAGCTTTCTTCTTCCACTCTTCGAATTTCTCCACACCTGGCGCAGCGGCGATCGCCTCGCAGGTTTCGATGGTCTTTGCCCAGTCGCCTCCTTCCTTGGCAAGGCCCAGGAGGAATTCCTTGTTGTAGGGTTCCATCACCTTTCCTTCCGCCGCCCGATGCGTCAGCCACGCCGATGGCATCATCCCTTGCGGCGAGCCGCCGCCGGACGACGAACCATTGCCGCGCACCCACGACCACATGTAATCCCGGCGGTTGGAGTAATGACGCCGGTTCATCGGCGGCGGCTCCAGACGGATCACCGAACGCATGGAAGAGAGAGCGGCAGCATCCAGTTCCTCCGTGGTCGCGCCGAGCACTTCGCGGGTTCCAGACAGCAACACGAATCCTTGCTCGGCCGTCTGGGGATGCCGCACCATCGCGCGGAAGATCCGCTTGCAGAGATCCGCCCGGCGTTGCGAGTGCTCCTTGTGATACTCATTCCCTTCGGCCGCTTTCTTGAAAAGTGGGGTGAGTTGAACCTCCACGTAATCGTCGGAGACAAACTGGGCCATCATGAAGTTCACCCAGGACAGGTTGCGCTCGCTCTTGAAGCTCGGCTCGAGATTTTCGAGTAGTCCCGTCATCGCCTCCAGTCCGTCAAGCCTCCGGCCGATTTTGTCCGCGCCCATCCAGGAGGAGAAGAGCGTGGAAATCATCTCTTCATCGAAGTCTCCCTTCGCCAGCTCCTTCGCCTGAGTGAGCTGGTCCTCGGGCTTGAGCACCGAGTAGAGCGCGGTCTTCACCATCAGGTCATCCGGCTTCTCCTCCGCCAGCTTGCGCAGCCATGGCTCCGCTTCCGACTTCTGCTCCAAGGAAATCAACAGCAACGCGTGATCGCGCCGACGCTTGAAGCTCGCTTCGCCCGCCGGCGCACTGAGCCGCACCATGTCCTTCTCCAGCTTGAGCGACTTCGCGCTCTTCATCAGGCGCTCCGTCTCGTAGCTGGCATTCGGGTTGGTCGCCATCTGGCGCAGGCTGGCAAGCAGGAGGCGTGCGGCAGCATCGCGCTTGCCGTCCTTGACGAGCCGTGCGGCATCCTCGCCGCTCTGGCGGTTGTTGGGATTGTTCCGGTAGCTGCCGTAGCGATTGCGCATCGCGCGGCTGGCAAAGCCGCTGGCCGGGCCGCTCGTGAAGCGTTTCGCTTCTTCCTCCATGCCCAGCGCGGTCAGCCAGCCGGCGACCTGCGACTTGAGCTCCGGATTGAAGGAAGCCGTCTTGCGCATGCGCAAGGCCGCCCGCCGTGCCGGCTCCAGATCCACGTCCTTCGCCTGCGCCTTGGCAAGACTCACGCCGGTGGTCACCAGCTCCTGCTCCACCCGTTCCCGCCACGGTCCGGCATCCCCGGCATCGCGTGCCTTCAACAACAGTGCGTAAGCTTTCTCCGGCGACTTCTTTGCATGGAAGTACGATACCAATAGGAGTTCCTCGGTCCGCGCATCCGGAGCCGCCTCGATCGCCGCGATCTCGCGCTCGACTTCCTTGGCCTTCCCCGCCTGCTCGTAAATGCAGATCCGCTGCAGCCGGTCCTCCACCTTGCCAGCAACGGCAGCCAAGGCTTCCACATCGACCGGCTTCTGCCGTGCTTGGCCGGGGTACCCGGGTTCGGGGTCGCCGAGCAATTTCAGCAGTTGGCGGTGCTTGTCGGTCATGGTTCCGCTGCCGTCGTTCCGGTTCCCACCCAGCAGGCTGTAAACTTGCGGTGCCAGTTCGCCGAGCACCTGCGGATAGCCTTGGCGGTTGCCCATGCCACCCATGTTAAAGCCGTAGTTCATCCGGTAGCGGCTGGCCGCTTGCTGGGCTTTCGCCGGATCGCGCTTCATCTCCGCATTCATGCGGTTCAGCCATTCGATCCCGCGTTCCAGCCGGCCATCTCTCATCCAGCGGCCGGCCAGTTCCATGGCATACCAGTTCCCCGTCAGCCCGCCCGGGATCTTTTCGAGTTGGGCGATGAAAAGCTCCTCCGCCTCCGTCTTCACCTCGGCCGGCACCTTGTCACCGGCGAACGCGATGGTCTGGAGCTGATAGAAATTGTTCTTTTGCTTGTCCTCATCCAGCCGCTTGTAGAACTCCAGCCGCTGGCGCGCACCTTTCTCGCCAACGCCATCGTCACCGTCCAATGGCAAGCGACCGGCCATCCAGAACGCCAGCTCGGGATCATCCTTCGCAACCAGGTCCACGCCGCGCTGGATCACCAGGTTGAAGTCCTTGTCGGGCTTGCCTTGGTTCTGATTCGAAGAGGCAGCCTGGAGATACCAGCGGAAATCGTCCGCCGTCGCCTTGTCGCTCATTACATGGGTCTTCAGCTCCTCCGGCTTGAGGAAAAAGACACGCTTGAACGACTCCAGGTCCTCGAAGTGGCTGGACGAAACCTTCGCGAGGATCGCAGTCCGCTTTTCCTCATCATCCTTGGCGAGCAGGATGAGCTGCGCCAGCGCCATGCGCCGCAGTGCATCCGGCGTCGCCGGCAGCGGCACATCCCCCGGCTGCGTCCCGCCGTAGTAACCGTGGCGGTCCGGATCCTTGAAGCTCAGCACTTGCGATTGATACTGGCTGAACTCCGGCATCGCCTTGCGGGAAACCACCTGCTTCCTGCCAGTGGGATTAACCCCGGAGTGACCGTAGTAATTCATGCCCTGCGCCATCGGTGGCGGCGCGTGCTTCAGCTCGCCATCGGCTTCCAGCAGCCCAGCGAAGCGGGCGATCGCTTCGTCCTTCTTCTCGTTCTCTAACAAAATCACCGCGTGCATGTAGGACAGCCGCCAATCGTCCGGATGCGCGGCCGATTCCCGGGCCAGCACCGTGGCAGCGGCCTCCCATTCCTTTGCCCGGGCCAGGGGCATCACCAGCTTCTCAAGCGTGCGCGGGTCGGAAGACTTTCCGCTCTCCGCCAATTCGCGCAGGCCTCGCTCGGTCTCACCCTGGCGGATCCAGAAGGCGGAAAGCCGGCGCCGTGCCTCCGGCGCTTCCGCCGTGCCGAGCATCCCGCGCAGGATTTCCGCCGAGGCATCCGAGTTGCCCGCCGCCTCCTGCAGGTCGGCCATGCGGAACTTGAGCGCGGCATCGTCCGGCTTGCGGCGGGAGGCCTCGTCCACGCACTTCAACTCGTCATCCGGAAGCTGCCACTCGCGATACATGTCGGCCAGCGCTAGCAACGGCAGCGGCGACGAGGGATTGTCGCGAGCCCGGCGGCGGAAATCAGCGATCAGCTCCTCCTCCTTGCCCTCGGTCTCCGCCATCCGCGCCAGACCGGCGGCCCACTTCAGCTTCGATGCCGGCGACTCCGCCTCATCGTAGAGTGCGGTGAAACTCCGCCACGCCTCCTCCATCATGCCAGCCTCGCGCTGTGCATCCGCGAGCTTCTCGCGCAGCTCTTCCTCGCCACCAAATTTTGCCAGCGCGCGCCGCAATTCGGCCACCGCTTCCGCCGGCCGGCCATCGCCCAGGAGAAGCTCGGCACGCTTGGTCCACGCCGCCTTGTCGCCCGGCGCGAGCTTCAGCCACTCATCGGTCGCCTCCAGCGCCTTCGTCGAATCGCCTCCTCGCTCTAACAGCTCCACCAGCTTCTTCACGTGCGCCGTCTTCATCCCGCCGGGCAGCACCATCATCTCGCGCATTGCCGCGACCGCCGCCTCCATGTCGCCGCGGATCTCGTGCAGGCGCACCCGCTGCGTCGCCGCGAGCAAGCTGTCGTCCGCCGCCATCGCGTCCTTGAGCACCTTCTCCGCCGCGATGCTGTCGCCCAGCGTCTCGTGGATTTCGGAAAGCAGGCAGCGCTCCTGAAGCGTCAGCTCTTGCTTGGCCGCCAGCTCATCCAGCCATTTCTTCGGCTCCTCCGCCCGCGCAATCAAGGAGCTTGCCAGGCGCAGCGCCGTGTCCAGATCGGTCGGCGATTTCGCCTGCTTCACCAGCTCCATCGCCTGCGGAACCGCGGCCTCCGGACTATCGCTGAGCTGTGCCGCCTGGCAGAGCGCTGCGAGCAACAACGGATCATCCGGGAAATCCTTCACCCGCGGTTGAAGCATCGCGAAGGCCTCGCTCGACTTACCGTGCGCGGAAAGGGAGCGCGCGATCCGCAGCAGGCCCTCCCGGTCCGCCGCGGCTGCCATCTCCTTCCACAGCGCCACTGCCTCGTCGCCCTTGTCACGGGCCACCAGGAAGGTCGCCAGCGCTTCACCCGCCTCGCCGCCCTTGCCGTGCTTCACGGTCGCCTCACGCAGTGTTTTCTCCGCGTCGTCGAATTTCTCGAACCGCTCTAACAAACGAGCCCGCGCCACTTGGCCGGCCTCGTCGGCCGGCGTCAGCGAAATCGCCTTGTCCAGGGCGGCCTTCAGGCCCGCATCATCCTTGAGCGCCTTCCTGAGTGCCGCCAGCCGTTCCCACAGCGCGACATCCTCCTTCGCCGTCTCGATCAGGGCGGTCAGCTCTTCCGCCGCTTCCTTGGGACGCTCGGCGCCCTCTAACAGACCAATGAATTCCTCCCGCACCTCACGGTCGCCGGGCATCACCTTCAGCACTTCGCGGAACATCGCGATCGCCTCGTCCTCCTCGCCGGAGGCCAGCATCGCTTTCGCCGCATCCTTCTTCACCGCCACCCGCCGCGGATAGGCTTCGCGCAGGACGCCCAGGAAATCCTTCAGGCCGGCCGAGTCATCTTCGCGGGAGAACAAGGCGCCTGCGCGTGCAAGCACCTCGCGTTCGAGCCACGAACCCTCGGCCGATACGGCGAAGACATCGCGATACTCTTTCAGGGAGTCTTCCTTCTTCCCGGCCTGGGCCAGGATCTCCGCCACCTGCAGGCGCCGCAGCGCTTTCTTGTAAGGATCGTCCGTCTTTTCCGCCAGCTCGCGCGCCGCGGTCACCGCTTCCTCGAGCATCCCTTCGCCGATTTCCAGCTCGACCAAGTCTTCCTTCAGTCCCTCGTCGGCAGGGTTCCCGGCAATGAGTTCCTGCCACGCCTTCACCGCCTCTGCCGGGCGTCCTGCCCGCGCCAGCATCTTGCCGCGCAAGGTCCCGGCTTCGACGCCGAGGGCCTTGTCCTTGGCCGCCACCGCGAGATCCTCCAGCGCGGCGTCGAACCGTAATGCCACACCGAGAGCCTTGCCACGGGCCAGCCGCGTCGCCGCATCGTCGGGTGCCAGCTTCACCGCCTCATCGAGTGCCTTGAGCGCGGCGGCCTCGTCGCCGGAGTGCTCATGATAAACCGCGAGCAAGCGCCAGTCCGCCGCCGCGCCTGCCTTCGCCCGCTCTTCCAGTTCCGGCTTCAGAGCCTCAAGCTCCTTTTCCTCAAGCCAGGCATCGAGCATGCGCCCGAATAGCACCGGGTTCTCCGGCTTCTTGAGCAGCATCGTGTGGTAGCGCTCCGCCTTCTCCGGAATCTCACCGGCGCTCAGGGGGAAGGCGAACGCAGCCAGAATGAGAATAACTTTCCGGTTTATCATGGGCGCAGGTTGAACGGTCGACCGCCTGAGGCAATTCGAATTCTTTATGTCTTTTTGTAGCCGAAAGCGCTTTGGGCGACGGCCCGCAATGCCACCGAACGAAAACGCCACCAACCCCTTCCCACGCCTCCAGAATCCTCGTCTTTACGACGATTTTACCGACCTCCGCCGACACCCGACCTTCCGAGGCTCTTGCGATCCCGTCGCGTCCGCGCTTCACCGGCTACGCTGACCCAGCACAATCCACTACCATGTCTTTACATGGGATACCCGGTGAAGAATCGCCGACCCATTTGTCCCGGATCTTTCATCAACTCTTATCTTTCTCCAGGCGTGTCGCGGGTGCCTCTCGGCAACCCACCGCTCACGACCGCCGGCTCGTCGCCTTCAACTCCAGCAGGGTCGGCTCGTTGCAGTAGGGGCAGCGGAAATGTCCCTTGAATAACACGCCGAATGCCACCGGGAAACGATGGCTGCCCGCCACGCAGCGAGCATTCCGGTGCTTCGAGCAACCCTTCCGGGAAAGCACGGGCATCGCACATAGCGGGCACTTGCCGCCGGAGGCAAAGATCCACTGCAACACCGCCAGCACCGCCGCCGAGGCACCGATCGCCAGGGCAATCTTCGAATACCGGACCTCTCCCGACAACACCGCCGTGATCGACATCGCCACCGCGACCGGAATCAGCAGCCTGCTGAGACAGAGCAGCAGGGCGGCCAATTTCACCTTCACGATCACTTCGGAATGTCTCGGTCGATGCATGTCGAGGTTTGCGGCCCGGTTTATCCGGAGGGCTTCTATCGACTGGGTTCGCTCTTTTCGCAAATCAGAAGATCATGAAAAGTTTTCAAAATGGGGAATTTCCCCATGCCGTTCTCGATTGATGCCCAGGGCAGTTATTACACTTTTCCGAAATACATACGCTCAAGGCCCGATTCCACGGACCGAAATGGTCGTACGGGCGGAACTCACTCGGCCGCCACCGCGTTCACCTGAATCAATGCGACGAAATTCTTCCCGCATGACTCCGGGCTGCCACCCTTCCACTTCTCAAACTTCAGATCCTCCGGGGAACCAGCTGGCATCATCCCGCCCACCGCCATGAAATCCCCGTCATTCACCAAGACCGTCCGCGTCACCTGCCTCACGTCGAAGACCGGCATCTCGATCCGGTTTTCCGAAAGCGTCACCTCACGCGGGAACACGCCCTTGCGCTTGGTTTTGATCGGCGTCCCGTAGTTCACGAAGCCGAGGAACGCACTGCGCTTCAGGTCAAACTCGAGTGCGATCCGCCCGTCCGCCGCCGGTCTCGCCCGGTAGCCCAGCTCGACGCCGAGATCCCTCTTCTCGAACGAGGTTGGCGTCGCCGGTGTCACCGATTGGATCTCGCCGTCCACCACCTTCCCGACCACCGGTGGCCGGTATTCCGTCGGATAGATGAACTCCCGCACCACTTCCACCTCGCGCTTCTCACCGCGCTTTGCGGTCGCGGTCAGCGGGGCATGGTTGACCAGTTCGAAACCGCGCCGCTTGGACAGCGATGCCGCCAGCTTCTCACCGGTCGCCCGCGGATAGACGCCCGCCACGCCCGGCTCAGCTTGGCCTTTCACGAATCCGAAGCCATCCGGTGCGGTGAAAAAATACGCCTTCACCCCCACCGCGCCAGCCGTGCGGCTCACCGGCACACTCATGCGGTCCGCATCCGGCATGCCACACGAAGCCAGTCCGGCAAGGCAGATACCTCCTGCCGCGATCCACTTCAAGTTCCTAACAATAAACGTGCGGGGGCTTTGTGCGGGCATGCCATCACTCCATCTCCACCACTTCCCGGGGTCAAGCCACGAGCCTGGCCCAGTGCCCGCATGGGATGCCGCTCCTCAGAAGCCTTCAGCCAGACGCTTCTCGGAAACCTTCATCTCGACCGTGATGTCGGGAGCGAAGAGTGAGAGACGGAACTCCTCTAACAGCCACCCATATTCCCACAGGCCCGGATCTTCCGGCTTGGCAGTCCACGCGATGAACCACGGCTGCCAGAACTTCCGGACGCGCTCCATCTTCTCGAGATCCTTCACCAGCGGCAGGCTGGTGAGCCGGCCGAGCCGCGAGCGGATGCCGCGCAGATATCGGTCGTGGCTTCTCATCCGGGTGAAGCCGGCGCGCCACGCGAAGCGCGAGCGCAGCAGCCACGCGAGCTCTTCCTCGATGTCGGCGGCGACGGCGGAAAGATTGCGATCCTTCGCGTTCTCGTGAATCCACTGCCGTACCGGACCGATGGCCTCGAAGGTGCCGTCGAGCGACTTGCCGATGAGGTTGGCGGCCTCGAACCACTTGCCCTTCGCGTCCTTCAACTTCGCCGTGAACTCGACCGGCGAAGTAAAGCGTTTGCCACCCAACGCCCCTTCGCCGGCGAGGCCGATGAGGTCATCGAGCGATGTGCCTATCCGCGGCAGCTCGACCTTTGCCATCAGGCCGAGCGGATACTTTTTCTTCAGGTAAGCGACCTGATCCGGCTGTGCGAGCATCAGTAGCCGCACCTGGCCCGCGCGATGCGACTCGGCCGCCTCAGCCTGCCTGGAAAAGGCCCGCACACCGACGCTCGAGCCCTCATCGACCAACGCGGGAAACGCTGGCCCGGCGGTGGTTTCGATGCGCTCCGGCACGTCGCCTTCCGTCCATGCCTTCATCCCGGCACGTTCCCACTCGGCATTGGCCGCGGCTTCGAAGCGGTCTTTGACCACCTTGCCAAGCTTCGCCCGCAGCGCCTTCACATCCTTGCCAAAGGCGAGTTCGTTCTCCTCGTCGTCGCAGACCCAGATCTTGGTCACGAGTTCTTCCGGCAAACGCTCCAGGTCGAAGTTGAGGGGCTCGACGGTGAAGCCGGAGAACTTGGTCAAGTACTGCGCGAGTCGTACTTCGAGCGACGCATCCTTGTCGCGGTAGCGCCATTCATCGGCGAAGCCACGTGCGGCATCCGCGACCGGCTGGCACTCGCGGCGCAGATCCTTCGGCAGCGAGCGGATCAACCACTCCGCGCGCCACTCCAGATCACCCGGCACGCCCCACGATGGCAGCCAGTCGGGAAGATTCGGAAGCTGGTCGATGTGAACACCGAGCGTCACGCCATCATCCCGTTCGCCGGGCGCGGCACGGTAGTAAAGCGCATACTCCTCGCCCTCATGCTCAATCCAATCGGGATGCCCCTCAAGGTCGAGGGACTCGAGATCCTCCAACACCACGTCCTGACGATTGGCGAGGATCTGGTCCTCGTGCTTGCCGCGCCAGTCGTGGAAGGCCTTCGCCGTGCACATGCCCTGCGGCAGGCGGCTCTCATAGAACTCCATCACCGCTTCCTCACTCCACAGGCCGCCGGGGCGACGAAGCTTGTGCTCGATGCCCTCAATCTCCTCCTTCAAGGCAACGAGTCGTTCGGCGGCGCGGGACTTCCCCTTCACGCCGCCTTGCATCAGACCTTCTCTAACAAAAATCTTGCGCGCTCCTTCGGGATCGATGCGGCCGTAGTGGACCCGGCGGCCGGCCACGATGGGCAGCCCACCACAAAGAACCGTCTCCTTCGCATAAACCGCACCATGCTGGTCGTCCCAATGCCCATCGCCATAGCGCTTGGTGCACAGGTGCGGGGCGACCTGCTCGACCCACGCGGGATCGATGCGCGCGATACGCCGCGCCCACAGCCGCGTGGTCTCGACCAGCTCCATCGCCATCACCCAGTCCCAGCGCTTGCCGCCGAACAGACCGGAGCCGGGAAAGACCGCAAAGTGCCCGCCGGAGGCGCTGCGGTAGGCGCGCTCTTCGCGGTCCCACAAACCGAACTGCCGGGGAGCCCCGGCAAGCAACGAGCGATGGAAGACTTCATAAGATGCACCTTTTTCAACGGTCTCCGGTGCCGGCTTCATCTGCCAACGCAGCTCACGCACGACGAGTTCCTTCAGCTCGTCGTGGACGTTCGCCCATTCGGTGACGCGGCGGTAGCTGAGGAAGAAATCGCCGCAGAATTTCCGGAGTTGGTTGCGCTTCCAGCCACGGCCTTCGCGGAATCGCTGCAGGTCGAGCCACAGCCGCAGGATCGCGCGAAAGTCGGAGTCGGCGTCCTTCCAGCGGGCATGCGCGGCATCGGCCTGCTTGAGCTTTTCTGCCGGGCGTTCCTTCGGATCGCTCGATTCCAGCAACGCGACGACCGGCAGGATCTCCGCGAGGCAATGCTCGTGCCGCGCCTCTAACAGCATCCGTGACAACCGTGGATCGACGGGCATGCGCGCCATCGTCCGGCCGGATTCGGTGAGGTTCTTGTCCCTGTCCAGCGCGCCGACTTCCCGCAAAGTACGATAACCCTCGGAGATTGCCTTCGGTGCCGGCGGGTCGAGAAAGGGGAAGTCCTCGATATCCGGCAGCCCGAGCGATTTCATCCGCAGGATCACACCGGCGAGCGAACTGCGGCGGATCTCCGGATCGGTGAAGGGCGCGCGCTCGTAGAGATTCTCCTCCGAGTAAAGCCGGACGCACACGCCCTCGCGCACGCGGCCGCAGCGGCCTTTCCGCTGGCGGGAACTGGCTTGGGAGACTTCCTCGATCTGCAAGCGCTGCACACCGCGCGCCGGACTCCAGCGGCTGACGCGGGCGAGTCCGCTGTCCACCACGCTGACGATGCGCGGGATCGTGAGGGAAGTTTCCGCGACATTCGTGGCGAGGATGATACGGCGCTTCGAACCCGGAGAGAAGATGCGCTGCTGGTCGCCAAGACCAAGGCGGGCGAATAGCGGCAGGATCTCGGTATTGCGGTACCTTCTGCCATCGAGTGCGTCGGCGCATTCGCGGATCTCGCGCTCCCCGGGTAGGAAGACGAGCACGTCACCCATGGGATCGACATCGGTCAGCCAATCGACCGCGCGCGGGACATGGCGGATCAGCTCTTCCTCCTCATCCGGCGGCAGGAAGAATTCCTCCACCCCGAAGGTCCGGCCCTCGGCCTGCAGCACGGGCGCTCCATTGAAGAACGCGGCGAATGAACCGGCATCGAGAGTCGCGGAAGAGATGACCAGCTTGAGATCCTTCCGCCGATCTAGCAGCCGCTTCAGGTAGCCGAGCAGGAAGTCGATGTTGAGCGAGCGCTCGTGCGCTTCGTCGAGAATCAGCGCGTCGTATCGCTTCAGGTCCGGATCACCCTGAGTCTCGGCGAGCAGGATGCCATCCGTCATGAACTTGATCCGGGTCTCCTTCGACGTCTTGTCCTCGAAGCGCACCTGATAGCCCACGAAGCCACCCAGCGGGCCTTTCAGTTCTTCCGCCACGCGTTTCGCGACGCTTGCGGCGGCAATCCGCCGCGGCTGGGTGCAGCCAATGATGCGCCTGCTGCCGGCCAAGGCCTCGGCGACCATTTTCGGAAGCTGCGTCGTCTTTCCCGAGCCGGTCTCGCTGACCACCACGACGACGGGGTGCGCCTGGATCGCGGCCACGATTTCCCGGTGCATGCCGACGACCGGCAGGCTCTCAGGGTAGTTCAGCGGCGGCAGCGCGTCCGTCATCGCGCCGGGGACATAGACGGGACCGCGGCCTGCCACAAGCCCGCTTCCCGGCAGGATGTTTTGACCATGCCCCGGGACGCTCCTATGACTGGCCGGAAACCATGAAGAAAACCTTCATCGCGCTGATCGCACTGGCACTGGTGGCAGCCATCGTCTGGGGATGGGTCCGCTCCCAGCAACTCTCCCCCTATGCGCTCGCTCCCGTGAGCGAGGAGATCCGCCGGCTCGCCTCAAGCGCCAGCGTGCCGGTCATCGACGAGCGGAAGATCAGCGGAGCCTTGCGCGGCTCGAAGGTCAGCGCCTTCGACCGCTGGATTCAGAAGCTTTCGGGCAAGCCGCTCTACAACGATCTGAACGAGTATCGGTTGAAAGACGGCACAGGTGTCGTCCTCGTCAGCGTCTATCATTCGATCGGAAAAGTAGGATTGGTTGAAATCCGTCCAAGCCCCCCGCCCTCGCGCTCAGCCGCATCACTCCAAACCGGGCTGACGGCAGCGTTTCCGAAACTCGACTGCCGCCTCGAGGCTCCTTAGCCGACCAAACGGAACTCAACTTTCCGCGAGAGCAACAATGCGACAAACTCGCGGATGTCCTTTTGTAGCTTCATCGGCGTCGGGGTAGAAAAATGCGCCACGTTCCAGGATCTCCGCGAAAACCTCCAAGGCTAGCTTGGGATCTCGGATCAAGGGTGAGATCCCCTCGGATTCCAAGGTCCGCTTGATGACCACCTTTTCCACCCGAGGAGCATATCATTCCGCCTGCTCTCGTCGAGTGGCAGGACGATCAAAATGCCTCGCCGATGAAGGCAGGTTCAATAGAGCGAGTCACTCACCACTCAGGAAAGGGAGGATGATCGGGACCAGTTCGTCGGCCTTGAGATTCTTGGCGTGCCTCATGGCTAGTTGAGGGTCCGCTCCCGCAGCAAGCAACAGTTTTACGGCAGGGCCATTGCGCTCGTGGATCGCGAACGTCATGGGCGTGCTACCGTCTCCCCACTCCAAGTTTGGGGACGCTCCCTTGTCCAACAGGAAGCGCAATAACCGGCAATTCTTGCGTGTTGCAGCCGTGTGGACATGGGAACTGAACTCCGTCCCATGCGGCCCCGAATTGTAGTCCGAAGCCCCGTCGGGGCTAGCACCGAGCAATAACCAAATCCGCGCCCGAACCATGCTGTCGTCCCGGCAGGCGTCGAACATTTCCTCGTAGAGGATCGACCGCCACTCGGGAGGCCTACGGATCGCCATTACGGTGAAGTAGGCGACAAGGAGGCCCATCGCCGCGCCAAGGAATCTCCAGCCCAGAACCTGAACCCGCCGTGACTTCCGCTGGAACCGGTGATCCAGCCACGATAGCAGCCATAGCACCGCCCAAGCAGAGGAAGCGTAGAACAGAAGATAAAAAAGCCAGAGGATCAGGAACACAGAATATCGCGTGGCTGCATACTCTGCCCTCGAAACAAGGACTCCGGCAATCAGCAGACGCTCCTTCGCGGATAATTCACACGATCTCCTCCGAGCCGGAAGGATGCCAGCGTTCCATCACAAAAGCCTTCTGTCCAAGCTGAGGCCCCCTTCCCCGGCAAGCATGCCTTCCCATCTTCCGGCTAACCCAACCGAACGAAAGGACGACCTGCAGTCCGCGTGAACCGAGGCTTCCGGGAAAGAGGACCCTGTGGCCCAAGACCCACAGCTTGAAAAATCGAAAACACCGCCGCCCACCCGCGGATGCTGGATGGACGGCGGCAGTAGCCCTCAAGGGGCGATCGCGGTGACGGCAATCCGCGCGAACAGTTTTCCACCCGGACCATTGGAGGCCGGGATATTGACCGTCACGTGGTCCGGCGTGGCCTCGGTATCGATCGAGACCGTGACGCCATTGGCATAGGTTCCGCCGGCCGCTTCGATCGGAACATCCGTCCAAGTGATGCCGAGGTCGGTGTTCCATTGGACGAGCAAGGTGGCGGCTCCGAGCGAGGTCTCCTCACGGTCGAACTCAAGCGTGATGCCGCTGGTGGCATCGCCGGTGGCGGCGTAGAGCGCCGAGCTGTCCGATGCCAGCGGATCGCCTCCCAGCACCCACTCCAGGCCATTCGCGATGCCATCGAAATCCGGGTCCGCTTCGAATGCCGGATCCCGTCCATCGATGCCGTCGAGACCGTTGGTGGTCGCCCACGTGACATACGGATTGTCCACCGAGGTCGAAGTGAGCGTCACCTGGGTCGCGCTGTAGTGAATGGTGAAGGTATTGACCCCCGAGTCGACCGGCGAACCTTCCGGCAGGCCGGCGAAGGTCCCGGTCAGTCCGCCCAAGGCATCGACGATCACCACCTGGGTGCCCGACGGGACGACGCCGGCACCGATCTCGCTGAAGGTGAGGTTCGCGCCGGTGATGGTCGTCGCACCGATCGTCTGGAGCTGGTCGGCAGCATCAAGGTCGTTGTCGATCTTCACATGGAACGTCGAACCGCTCGCGAGAACCGCCGAAGGCGCAGCGAAGGTATCGGTGAACAAATCGCCGGGAGCCAGGGTGGCGCCGGACGCGACGGTCAGCGGCGAATTGTCGCTGGTGCGCGCTCCGCCGAGCGTGCCGGCATTGACCTGGGTCGGTCCCCCGTAGGTGTTGAGGCCGGTCAGGGTCAGGGCACCTGTCCCGTTTTTCACCAGACCGCCGGTGCCGTCGATAGCCCCGGAGAGCCGGACCGCATGTGCGGCCGTATCAAAGGTCGTGTCGCCGTTGATATCGGTGAGGGTCATCTCCAACGTCGAGTTCCAGTTATCCGCGGCAATCACGGTGCCGCCGCCGAGGTCGAGCGTATAGAGCTCGGTGGACCCGGTGGCCGTGGTGATGCCTCCGGCACCGATGGTGAGGGTGCCGCTCTCAAGCGTGTAGGTCGCGTCGCCAAAGGCGAGGTTGGCCCCCAGATCAAGCTGGCGCACGAGGACGGAGCCGCCGGTCTGGGTGAAGACGGCGGTGACACCCGCCGCACTTCCCCCGAGGGCGATGCCGAGGCGCTTGTTGCTCATGTCGAGAATGCCTCCCTTCATCTCGTAGGTGGGAGCGGTGCCGGTATTGTTCCCACTGGCACCGATGAAGGCCTCCCCGCGGTTGGACGGATTGTAGGTCACGGTGCCACCGTTCTGGACCACCGACGCCGTGCCACCGTCACGGCCGACGACCCACGCATCGTTGTAGGCGCCGGTGATGTTGATGACGGCACCTGGTTCGATGGTCACCGAGGCATTCGCACCCGCAAGATTGCCAAAGAACAGCACGGCCCCACTGCCGGTGAAGTTCGTGGTTCCGCTGAAGGTGAGGTTTCCACTGCTCGTCGATAGGCCAGTGAAGGTGTTGGTCCCGCTAAAGACACGGTCGCCGAAACCCGAGTCGAGCAGGCTGCCGTTGAAGGCGTTGTTTCCACCCAGGGTGAGGGTACCCGAGCCAGCGCCGAGCACGAGGTTCCCGGAAGCCGTGGATGTCCCGTTCAGGGCGACATCACCGGCGTCGAGGAGGACCGAACTTCCGAACGATGCCGGTGCCGTTAGCGTGAGCGAGGCACTGCCAAGCTTGTGCAGGCCGCCCGAAGAAGCGATCGAGCCCGTCCCACCAAAGGTGTAGTTGTTGGTGGAGTTATCAACGGTGAGCGATGCCGTGGCGACATTGGTCGTCACGTTCACCGCGGGAGCGGCCGATCCATTGTCGTTGAAGGTCACCGGGTCGCCGTCGGCGAAGGCGGTGGCAGCCACGCCGTCGTTCCAATTGTTGGTGGCAAAGTCCCACGCGTTGGTGGTGCCATCACCGACCCAGGTCAGGTTGCGGCGGCTGGTGCCAAAGACCACGTCGGACCAATTTTGACCGAGCCGGATTTCATCGTGCTTTACCGTGCGGCCATTGACGAAAGCGGCGACGGAAAGACCATTGAACGACAGGTCCCCGCCGTTCGTCTTGAGCACCGTGGCCGTCGCCGGCTCGGTGGCAGACAGCGGATTCTGATAGATCCGGATCTCGTCGTCGCCTGCTTTGAAATCGATGCGCACCACGTAGAAGTTCACGCCCGTGCTGCCGGGGCCGATGAATGTAGGGGTGTTGAGAGGAGTCCGCAGGTTGACGACCGCGCCGCCGGTGTCATTGCCGATCCCCGCGATCCGGCCTGGATCCCCGAGGTTGCCCCGGTGAAACTCGAACTCGTAGAAGAAGCTCGTCCCATCCGGCTGCTGCAGGAAGCTCAGATAGAGCGTCTTGCTATCCGCACCGATGTTGCCATTGGTGTCGACGTAGCCGGCGCTGCCAAAGCGGCCTCCAGGAGTCGTATCGAGCAGGCGCCCGTCGCGTTTGTTATTCGGGATGAAGGAGCTGTTGGCCAGCGACTGCGCGTCATAGCCGTTGGGGGCATTGGTGCCGGCCGCCAGGTTGCCGCTCTGGACATTTCCGCCACCTCCGTCGACGGGCGTCCACGCGGCACCCCAACCGAGGCCGCCGGCTTTCCCGTTCATGTTAGACGCTCCGGTATCGTAGTCGAATCCCTCATACGCGAGCAGCCCCGGTGGAGTCGTCAGCACGACCACGGTCCCGTTGCCACTTGGGACCGCCCCTTGCGAATTCGTGGCGACGACGTGGTAGTCGCCCGCATCTCCCGGCTGCACGTTGTTCAAGGTGAGCGTCGAGCTGGTTTGCCCGGAAAGAAGAATCACCCCATGATACCACTGGTAGGTGGGAGGCGGATAAGCATTTGCCACCGCGCTCAAACTGACCGAGCCGCCGGTGAAGACGGTAGTGGATGCCCGCGGCTGGGTAACGAAGACCGCCTGGGCCAGCGTGGGGATGGTGACATCCGTCCAGGTCTGACCGAAGCGGACCTCATCGTGAGCCACGGTGCGCCCGCCGCCGCCGAAGGCCCCGAAGGAAACGCCATTGAACGACATGTCAGCGGCCGCCAGCTTCATCAACGTGGGAGCCGGCTCCGTCGCGGAGGTCGGATTCTGATAGACGTAGACATCGTCGTTGCCCGCCTTGAAGTCGATGCGCACCACGTAGAAATTCACATTGGTGTTTCCCGCTCCGATGAAGGTGTGGGTGCCATTGGGAGCGCGGAGATGTACATTGGCACCGCCCTGGTCATTACCGATGCCACCAATTCGCCCGCCGTCTCCGAGGTTGTCCCGATGGAACTCGAACTCGTAGTACGAGCCAGTCCCATTCGGCCTCTGCATGAAGCTCAGGTAGAGCGTCGTCCCATCGGCTCCGATCCGCCCATTGCCATCGCGGAAACCGCGGGCTCCGAACGGACCGTTGGTGGACGTATTGAGCAAGCGGCCGACCCGCCGGTCATTTGGCAGGAGGCAACTGTTGCCGGTGGAAAGCGCATCGTATCCGGACGGCGAGCTGGCACCTGCGGCCAGACTGGCGGCGACGATGTCGGCACTGCCGTTGTTAACGGTTTGCCAGTTTCCGTTCCAGCCGAAGCCGCCGCTCAGGCCTGTTAGATTACCGGTGCCGGTGGAATAGTCGAATCCCTCGTAGGCCATCTGCGCGGCCTGCGATCCGAGGGGAGCCAACCATCCTGCCAGTATCAGGGCACAATTCCTGAAGATATAGGGGTAGGGTCGTTTCATGGGTTTTATACCTGGGTTCTCGCTTGGGAGAGGTTGAATCGGCTGGGTTGATCCGGAGCGGATCTGCCGTTTTCGCCATTCGAGTAATCCTTGGCTATCCAGTTGCAGGGGATGACAACAACGGCAAAGCCGCGACCTTCGCTCATTCCTGTCTTGTCAGCTTTTGCCAGTGATCATTACCGATTTCAGCCAAGAGGCCGCATTGTCCAACGGCTCGCAGCCGGGCAAACAGCTTGCCCCGATCCGCGTTGTGACCGGGCACGTGAACCGTGACCGTGTTTGCTTGGGTGCTAACGACGACACCATTCGCATAAGTGCCGCCGCTCTGCTGGATCGGCACGTCGATCCATTCGCCGTCGAGTGTCGTAGCCCACTGGACGAACAAGTCGGCATGCGCTGCCGCATCCGCGTTTCGATCAAACGTCAGCGTGAGTCCATCTTCCGCAGTAGCGGACCACGAGGAAGCTTCGTCAAAGGCGAGCGGATCTCCATCAAGGAGCCACTCGAGGCCGTTAGGGATGGCATCGTGATCAGGATCGGCATCGAAGCCCGTGTTGGCTCCACCCGCTCCTGCCAATCCGCTCTCCCTCACCCACGTGACGTAGGGATCTTCGGCGATCACATCGGCCCACGCGGTGCCAATGCGGATCTCGTCATGCATCACGGTGAGACCGTTCACGAAGGCTCCGAACGAGATCCCGTCGAAGGACATGTCCGTCGCGTTTAGGCGGCTCAGCGTCGGCACACCGGGCTCGGTGGCCGAGGTCGGATTGCGGTAGACACGGACGTCGTCGGCACCCGACTTGTAGTCGATCCGCACGACGTAAAAATTCACATTCGCATCTCCCGCCCCGATCACGGTGTGGCTGCTGTTAGGTGCACGAAGGTTGACGTTGTCGCCCGGCTGGTCATTGCCAATGCCTGCGATGCGCCCTGCGTCTCCAGGATCTCCCCGGTGAATCTCGAATTCGTAGAAGTAGCTGGTGCCGTTCGGCTGCTGGAGAAACGAAAGGTAAACGGTACTCCCATCCTTTCCGATGCGACCGTTGGCATCGACCAGGCCGCGAGCCCCGAAGGGTCCGTCGGGACTGGTGTCGAGGAACCGCCCGACACGCCGGTCATTGGGAAGATGGCATTTGTTGCCGGTGGATTCGACATCGAAGCCCGCCGGTGCCCTCGCTCCCGCAGCGAGACTGCCAGCCACCACGTCGGCACTGCCGTTGTTCACCGTCGCCCACGGTGCCGCCCAGCCGTGCCCGCCATCGCGACCACTCAGTGAGGACGAGCCGCTCCCATAGTCAAAGCCCTCGTAAGCCAACGCGCCGGACGGCAGCGGAGGTGCCTCGGTGGACAGCGTCACGTTATCCGCCAGGTACTGCTTCTCCCCATTCATCGCGCTTGCGCTCGCGGAGAGATTTTTCAGGTCGATCACGGCGAAGACCTCCGTCCCCACGTCTTCGATTCCCGGCGTGAACACCGCCGTAAACCTCGCGGGCACCACGCTCGCCAACGACGGCAAGGCAGCATCATCCGCGGTGATCGTGCGCGTGCCCGCCGTCCCTAACAACGTCCCGCCATCACCC
Organism: Luteolibacter arcticus; assembly: GCF_025950235.1. Taxonomy (NCBI): domain Bacteria; kingdom Pseudomonadati; phylum Verrucomicrobiota; class Verrucomicrobiia; order Verrucomicrobiales; family Verrucomicrobiaceae; genus Neoluteolibacter; species Neoluteolibacter arcticus. Next base: position 30,428 of record NZ_JAPDDT010000028.1, read on the forward strand.
GGCACACTACTGGTCACACCCTTGCGGAAGGACACGGTCAGCTCGCCGGCATGTGAGTAGTTCCCCGGCCCATCGGTAATCCTCGCACCGAGATCGGCACCCAGCGTGAAGGTCTTGCCGATGTCCGCGAGCGCGACATGGCCCAACGATTGGAACATGCCGGCGCAATCTTCGATCCCGGCGTTCCTCGCCCTCAAGGAAGCCGCGCCCAGCCCGGTGAAATCGGGAAAGCCAGCAGCCTGGGTGAGAGCATTACCGCTGTCGTCCCAGCGCCCCGCGGCATCCGCCCAATCGCCGAACGTCGTCCAGCCCGGCACCGTGCTGCTAGAAGTACCGCCGATGGGGATGCCGTCTTCAAAACCCGGATTAGTGACCGTCGTCGATAGCGGCGTCTCCGGCGTCCACGAGGACCCCAGCTTCTTCACGGAGAGCGAATGCACCCAGCCTTGTCCTCCCACCGAGTGAATCGACGGCGTCGCGCTGCCGTTGTTCGGATTGAGGTAGTGCGAGCCAAACTTTTCGCCATCGAATACATAACCCTCCAGGCTCAGTCGATCGAGCAGAAGCCGCAGCTTGACCCGGCCAGCCCGGGGCGCGACGGCTCCGTCGACCAGCGTGCTCGCGTTTCCGTTCAGATCGGTAAAGGTCAGCGTGCTGTTAGAGACATTGTAGCGCACGGTCGTGCGGGGCAGATCGATGACGACCTGCGTCGCGGTTCCCGGCTCGAATTCCATCGACAGATCGACAAGATCCAGGCCGCCGATCCCGGCCAGCAGGTTGCTTGAGGTGAGCGGTTGACCGGCGACCTGGTGGGTGGAGGTGACCAGGGAGGAAATCTCGGGAACCGGATTGACGCAGAGTCGCACGCCGTCCGGTGTGGTGCGCAGCGTCAGGTCACAGGGAAACGCCATCTGCTGGTTGAAGGGCACGCCATAGGCGGACGCGGAATTCGGCCCGCCATTCATCCAGCCGACCTGCACCACCCGGCCGTCCGGCGCCTGATTGAAACACTGCGCCGCATAGAAGCTCCCGTGGCTGGCTTTGAAGGGCCCCGCCTCCGTCTCGAACTCGGTGCCATTGAAGCTCCCGATCTCGTAGTCGAAGCTCGCGTCATAGATCACCCACTTCGTCTGCGCGGGATTTCCATCCACCGGCAGCGGGAACATGTCCATGCACTCGAAGGCCCAGCTCCGCAACAGGTCGGACGCGAAGGCCCAGTCCTTCAGATTCGTCGAAGTAAAGAAGCGGACCCGTCCGGGGTTGTTCTGCACCCATAGCACCATCACCCACTTCTGCGACGCCTCGTGCCAGAAGACCTTGGGATCGCGCTCGCCGGAGTCGAAGCCCTGGTTCGGCACCACCGCCCTTCCATAGTCGTGGTAGTCCCAGGTCACGCCGCCATCGGTGCTATGGGCGAGCGCCTGATAGAACGGCTCATGGGCGTAGGTGAAGAAGGCGGCCAGCGTCTTTCGCGAGCTCACCTGCAGGCCGAGGCTGTTGTTGTGATCCACCACCGCACTGCCCGAGTAGATCGTGCCGCTGCGACCCTCGACCTGATAGGGCAGCAGGGCGTGGTCGACCTGCCGCCAGTGGACCATGTCGGTGCTCATCGCGTGACCCCACGTCATGTTCCCCCAGCCGGTGCCGAGGGGATTGTGTTGGAAGAACAGGTGATAGTGCTCTCCATCGAAGACCATCCCGTTCGGGTCGTTCAGCCAGTTGCGGCGCGAGGTGAAGTGAAACTGCGGGCGCAGTGCCTGGTCGTAGCCGATCGCCGGGGAATCGGCGGCGGGAATGCCGGGCGTCAGCCGGAAGCCGGTCGGCGTGGGTTCATCGCTCGCTTGGAAATTGTCGGCATTGATGTGCCCCCACCCGCCGGTCGCCTGGTCGAAGATCACCAGCGTCGCGGTCTTTCCCACCAGTGCTTGGGCGTCGAAGGAAACGGGCGCCATCGACTCGCTGTTGAAGCCGCTCGAGATGGGATAGTCCACGTCCTCGCACACCAGCTTCACGCCGGTGACCCCGGGATGATTTCCACCTCCCATGAGGAAGGTGATGTAGCGCTTCTGGATGGTGAAGGGCTGCGAGGTCAGTGTTCCGGTCGGGCTGTCGCCGCGGGTATTGCCGGGCGCGCCGGTGACCCCGTCGTAGTTCTCGAAGGTGCCGATCCAATAGCTGCCCTGCATGCCGCAAGGCACGTTCCCACGGGCTGCCGTGTTGTCGCCATAGGTCGGCTGGCGGGTGAAGGCCGTACCCGAGGCAGTCCAGTTCGCCAGTGTCCCAGCCTCAAAGTCCGAATTGGGAAACAAGGGCACCGGCTCGGACGCCGCGGCGGACGGGAGTGCGGACAGGAGAAGACAACACAGGACGGTACGACAAATCATCCGATCAAGGCAGGGTTTCCCGTCAAGCAGGCGCGAACTTCGGCCTGCGGCAACCGGCAACCCCTGTTCTGATAGCGATACCTGTCCTGTCAGATCGGTAAGCCATCATGACCACCTTTTCCTCCAATCGCTTGAGCGGGAGCTGTTCACGCGCTCGGGCCCGATTCAAGCCATCTTGAAGCTGGCACCAACGAACCTGCCATGGCAGGTTGTCAGCCGTAGATTGACAGGCTCCCGCCCATCGCCGCTCTTTCTGTCAAACCCAACCCAAACAGGTTCTCAACATGAACACGCGCGCTCCTGCCAAGCATGAGGACATCTCTGCCGAGCTGCGGAAGGAAATTGCGGCCGGCAAATACGGCGAGGAAGGCCGTCTGCCCAGCGATTCAAAGCTCATGGAACGCTTCGGAGTCTCGCGACCGACCGTGGCCCAAGCCATGCGGACCCTCACCGTCGAGGGCCTCGTCATCCGCAAGACCGGCTCCGGCACCTACGCGCGCCCGCCGAGCCAGTCCTCGATGCCCATCTCAACGCATCGGCTGGCCTTGCTGATGCCGCACTTCGGGCACACCGAGATTTTCCAGCTCATCGCCGGCCACTTGGCAAGTTTGGCCCGGCACCATGAATACAGCCTGGTGTGGGGCGGCTCGACCTTGCCCCAGCTCGATGCCGACACCCGCCTCGAGCACGGCGAGGAGCTGTGCCAGCAATTCATCGAGAACCGCGTCGATGGCGTCTTCTTCTCGCCCTACGAATTCGTTAAAGGCGGCTACGAGGCGAACCTACGGATGGTGAAGCGCTTCCGCGACGCGGGCATTCCCGTGGTCCTCGTCGACCACGACATCGTGGCCTACCCCGAACGCAGCGAATTCGATCTGGTCGGCGTGGACAATGCCGGCGGTGGCTTCCTGATGGGCCGCCATCTCATGAAGCTCGGCTGCACCCGCTTCGTCCACGTCGCGCGGCCACTCTCCGCCTCCACCATCGACGCGCGCTACACCGGCCTGTGGAAGGCGGTCAGCCAGTTCGGCGACAGCGAGTGCTTTCTCAAGGCCGAGCGCGGGGAAGCCAGCGATGCCGTCTTCGCCAACAAGATCATGTCCTCACGCCCGGACGCAATCGTCTGCGGCAACGACCACACCGCCGCCCTGCTGGTGCGCACCCTCGCCAAAATCGGCGTGTCGGTGCCGGGGGATGTGCGGGTGACCGGCTTCGACGACGCAAGTTTCGCCAGCCTCGTCTCCCCCCCCCTGACCACCATCCGCCAACCCTGCCAGGAGATCGCCATCTCCGCCTTCCGTGCGATGCTCGACCGCATCCAGGACCCATCGCTCCCCGCCCGCGGCATCCGGCTGAATGGCAGCTTGGTCGTGCGGGAATCGTGCGGCGCGTATGGGAAGTGATTGACGCTCCGGAGCTACAACACAACGCCCGGCACAGGGTGCGTGCCGGGCTTGGTAAAAGGTCAGATGAATCGCGAAGCCCTACTTCTTCTTCCACGCCGAGCATAGCTCGTGCACTTCCAGCGACGTGATCTTCGCCTCGCCGCCGCGGGTCTCTAGGTAGAGGCGGCGGTTCTCACCCTTTGTGTTGAAGGGCAGCGGCAGGAAGCAAAGCCCATCGCTGGCGAAGGCCTCGATCCCAATCCGGTCGCAGAAGATGGTGAGGCGCTGCTTGCCATCAATGAGCGGTGCCGGGGCGCGGTGACCATTCACACTGAGCTCCTGCTTCTTCGCATCGTAGATCACCATGGCGTCGCGAATGTTGAAGACGACCTCGTCGGCATCACCGGGCTCGAACTCCGCTCGCACTTCCACGAGCTCCGCGCGGATCTCATCGAGCGGATTCTTGTCGCCGGGCTTGAGCGAGAGCGGCTGGATGCGATGGGACTTGGCGCGCAGCACTTCGAGTTCCTTCACCGGAGTGAAGGTCATGCGCGGCCCTTCGGCGGTCTTAATAAGGTGCAGGTCCAGCGGAATGGACATCGATTGGTTGAAGGGCATGCCCCGGGTCTCCGTGCGCCACCAGCCGATCAGGATGTGACGGCCATCCGGCTCATTGGTGAAGGCCTGCGCCGCGTAGAAGTCCTTGCCCCGCTGACCCGGCAGCATCGGCGTCTCGGGCGTGAAGGTCTTCCCATCGAAGCTGCCGATGCGGTAGTCGCTGCTCGCGCCCATCAGCACCCACTTCTTGTTAGACTCATCCCCTTCCATCGGCGCCTCGAAGAACTCGGGACATTCGAAAAAGCCATCGGTGCGACTGGCGAATGTCCATTCTTTTAGATTCGGCGAAGTGAAGAACTGCATCGTATTCGCGCGGTCCACCTCGACCCACAGCAACATCACCCACTGTTTCGTCGGCTCATGCCACACGACCTTCGGGTCGCGGTTGCCGGGAGTGATCTCCTTCAGGATCGGATTGCCCTCATACTTTGTGAAGTGACGGCCATCGTTGCTGTAGGCCATGCCCTGCACGGTCGGATTTCCGGAGGCGGTGTAGAACAGCACCATCGGTGGCTTGCCGTCCTTGCCGAAGCCGCTGGTGTTCTTCCAGTCCACGACCGCGCCGCCACTGAACATCGGCCCCATGTCATCCGGCAGCAGCTTCGGCGACAGCTCTTCCCAATGGACCAGGTCCTTGCTCACCGCGTGGCCCCAGTGCATGTTCCCCCAGCCCCATCCATAGGGATTGTGCTGGAAGAACAGGTGATACTCACCGTTGTAGAAGACCATGCCGTTCGGGTCGTTGTTCCAGCCGCGCTTCGGCGAAAAGTGGAACTGTCCGCGCAATGGCTCCTCATAGAGGTTGTCGGAATTCTTGATCTCGTTGGCCGGGTCGATGGCGACGAGCGCCTTCGAGTCCTCGTGCAACTTGTCCACCCGCAACGTGAGCTTCTTGCCCTTCCACTCACTCACATCCATCGGGGCCCACCAGTCGGCCGCTCCGTCAGCCAGCTCGATGTCGTTCCTAACAACCGGCTTGCCATCCACCAGCAACGTGACCACGCGCTTCGGCGCGCCATTCTTGATCGGGATGTTCAGGTAGCGGGTGGTCGCGGCGAACGAACGCTCGGCCCCGCTGACCATGCCCTTCGGCCGGGTGTCGGTCTGGACGATGTGGTCCACGGTGAGATGCCCCCAGCCGCCCTTCGCATCATCGACGATCTTCAGCACCGCCTTCTTCCCGGCAAGATCGGACACATCCCATGAATCTTGCTGGAGTGTTTCGCTGCCACCGGGCTGGTTGTTGGTGCCGGTGGCGCTGCGCACCACCTTGCCATCTACTAACAACTGCAGCGCGAGTGCTTGCTCGTTCTTGCCGCCACCGAGTAGGAAGCCGATGAACTTCCGCTCGATGCGAAACTCAGGCGAAGTCAGCGTGCCGGTCGTGTCGTCGCCATTGGAGAACGTGTTCACCAGACCCTTGCCATGGAAGCCATCGACTCCCATCTGTCCCGGCAGCGCGCCTTGTGCGGGGCCGGGTCCAAAGGCCTCGCCGGTCACCGACCATGGCTCGTAAGTGCTCTTTTCAAAGTCGGCGAGGACGATCTCGGGCGCAGCGAAGGCCCGCGGGCCGAATGTCGCCAGCAGGGCGGTGGTCTTGAGCAAGTGTCTCACGGAATGGATGGTTGGTTTAGGAACTGGGGGGAGCGACGCGACCTTTCCTGGCCGTTGTCTTTGATGGATGCCTGGGCAAGTGCGATGGCACCGCACACGCCCGCATCGTCGTCGAGGACCGGCGGAACAATGAAGTTCCGGATTCCGGGTGCATCGAGATCCGGCGAGGCGATGTAGCCAGCGAGGATCTCGCGAAAGGCAATGCGAAGCTTTTCGAAGAACGCCTCTTCTCCGAGGCGGCCTGCCTTCCGAACGCTGCCGCCGAGGATGATCTTTCGCGGGGAAAGCACACAGGTGAGATTTACCAACGCGTGCGCCATGTAGCGGATTGTTAGATCCCATGCCGGGTGATCCGGCGGCAGGGATTCGGCAGGCATGCCGGTCCGCTTGGCAATGGCCGGCCCGGAGCACAGGCCCTCCCAGCAGCGCCCATGGAACGGACACGCGCCTTCGAAGTCATCGCCATCGATGCACGGCAGCCCCATGTGGCCCATTTCGGGATGCACCAGCCCGTGCAGCAGCCGCCCGCGCGCCATGCCACCGCCACCGATGCCCGTGCCCGCGGTCACATAGATGAAATCCTCCAGCCCGGATGCCGCACCCCAGCGTGATTCGCCGAGCCCCGCTCCATTCACATCGGTATCGAAGCCAGTCGGCACGCCGGGGAACGCCTGACGCAGCGGCCCCAGGATGTCCGCCTGTTGCCAGCCTGGCTTCGGCGTCGTGGTAATGAAGCCATGCGTCGAAGACCGCTCGTCGAGATCCACCGGGCCGAATGTTGCCACGCCGAGTGCCGCCAGCGGACCGTGACCATCCTGCTGCTCTAACAACCAGTCGGTGACCTGGTGCATCAACCGCACCGGATCATCGCCCGTGGAGAAGCGCGTCCGCGCGAAAATGTCTGCGCCCGGTCCACGACCGACCGCACACACGAACTTCGTGCCTCCGGCTTCGATGGCTCCGACGATGGGTGGTTGCAGGGTGCTCATGACGTAGAGTCGATCATGGCGAAGCTTTCACAGCTCGCAGGTAGTCGAGGCCGAACAAGTCGAAGGCGGCGATGGAACGAATCGAGATCATCGGATGCTAAGCTTCTGTTGCATTTCCTCCAGCGGCACACCTTTGGTCTCGGGCACCATCAGCTTCACCCAGATGAGCTGGAGCACCATCATTCCAGTGAAGAACAGGAACACGGTGCCCGGCGCGAGCTTGGCCATCATCAGCGGGAAGACAGTGGTCAACGCAGCGGCAAAGACCCAGTGCGTGGCGCTCCCCAGCGACTGGCCGGCGGCGCGACAACGGTCGGGAAAGATCTCTGAAATGAACACCCAGATCACCGCACCCTGGCCGATGGCATGGGCCGCGATGAAGGCAAAGATGCAGACCAGCACCATCATGCCTCCGGCACCCGCGGCCTTGGAGGAGAGAACCAGTGCGTCATTCGCGGTCGCTTTGACAGCATCGGGAGATGCCTCAGATGAGAATGTCACGGGCTCGGCACCTGACTTCGGCTCGGCGGTCGCGGCAACCAGTGCTTCCTTCTTCTTCTCGAGATCTTCCTCGAGTTTCGCGACGCGGGCCGGGTTCGCTTTGGCCAGGCCATCGACCGCCGCCTTCACATCTACGGCCGCAGAAGCCGCCCGGAATTGAGGAGCCCAGGTGAAGAATGCCACCGCGCACAATCCGAGGGAAAGGATGTAGCCGAAGGAGCCGATGTAGAGGAGCGTGCGCCGGCCAAGGCGATCAATGAGCCACAGGCCGGCGAACGTGAAGATCAGATTGGTGATGCCGATGCCGATCGATTGCCCGAGCGCGTTCTCGCTGCCGGTGAGACCGAAGATGCGCGGTGCGAAGTAGAGGATGGCATTGATTCCCGAGAGTTGGTTGAAGAAGGCGATCAGGAAGGCGAGCACCACCGGGCGACGCAGATCCACACTCCAGAGGCTGGGGCGTCTCGCGTCCTTCTCATGCGGCGTCGAGCGGATGGCTTGCGCGATCTGCCCGATCTCGGCGTCGCTTTTCGTGGGCGAGATCGCTTTCAAGATGACGGTTGCCTCAGCATCGCGGCCGCGCGACATCAGCCACCGCGGGCTTTCCGGCAGGGAGAAGCAGGCCAGCGAGTAGATGAGCGCCGGCAAGGCCTCCGAGCCCATCATCCAGCGCCAGGAATTGTCGCCCACGTTGCTCAGCAGCCAGTTCGTGAGGAAGGCGACGAGGATGCCGAAGACGATGTTGAACTGGAACATGCCGGCGAGCCTGCCGCGCCGGTCAGGCGGCGAGATCTCGGAGATATAGAGCGGTGCGGCCACCGTCGAGACGCCGACACCCAGGCCGCCGATGAAGCGTGCGATGCTGAAAGACCACGGATCAGTAGCCAGCCCCGACCAGATCGCAGACACGAGGTAGAGGATGCCGATCCAAAGCAGTGTCTTCTTCCGCCCCCAGCGATCGGTCGGCCACGCACCGGCGATGGCACCTGCCACCGTGCCGTAGAGGGCCGAGCCCATCACGATGCCATGCATGGCGGGCGACAGGTCCCAAAGTGCCTGGATCGATTTTTCCGCACCGGAGATCACCACGGTGTCGAAGCCGAACAAAAAGCCAGCCAGCGCGGCAACGATACTCCAGAGGACGAGGCGGGATTGCATGAACGTGGGTTTCCGGAACTTGGGTTTACGGCGACGCCCACCGTGGCGGTTCCCATGCGAGACCCGCAATCTCGTCCCGGCAGATCGGTAAACAAAGGTGCTTTTACAGATCCGGCTTCTGTCAGGTCCGTTTTCCTCTCACCTTGTCCCCTCCAAGCACCGCCGGACCAGCGGGAGATAGCTGTTTCCGAAGAGATTCAGATGATTCAGCGCGTGGTAGAGATCGTAGAGCCGGCGGCGGCGAGGATTGGGCGCGGGATCCGGAAGCCCGTAGCCGCTGTAGAAGGCAGCCGGCAGCACCCCGCCGAAAAGCTGGAGCATCGCCAGATCGGTTTCGGCATCCCCGAAATAGGGTGCGGGATCGAAAACGATCGCGTTTCCATCCGGCAGCGCGGCGGCATTTCCCGACCACAGGTCGCCGTGCAGCAGAGACGCCGGCGGGTGATGGTCCGCCAGCAGCTGCTCCGCCGCCTCCAGAATTTCGCGCGCCGGGAGAGGATGGGCACTTGCCAGGCGGAGCTGGGGCTTGAGCCGGCGCTCGATGAAGAACTCGCACCACGACGAAAGCGGACCATTTTCCTGCGGCGTGGCGCCGATGAAGTTGTCGTGGTCGAGCCCGAACATCGGCCGGGTGACCCGATGAAGCGCCGCCAGCGCCCTCCCGAGGTTTTCCCACGAGCGGGAATCCAGCGGGCGAAGATCGAGCCACTCCATGGCCAGCCAGCGGACACCTGCCATGACACCTTGCCCCAGCAATTGCGGCACCCGGATCTGCGGTGCGAGCAGGTCCAAACCCCGTGCCTCAGCCTCAAGCATGGCCGCATCCTCCCCGCCACCGGACTTCACGAAAACGCACCGGCCATCCGCCAGATCCAGCCTCCGCGCCTGATGAATGCAGCCGCCGCCAACCGCACACGACCCACGAACCGTCGAGCCAAGCGCCGCTGCGATGGAGTCATCCACCGGTGCCGCGCCGCTCCTCATGCCGTCGCGCGCCGTGCCTGTTCATCGCTCATCCACGCATAGAGGATGGCCCACAGCGAAAGCGCGAGCGAGAACAGCGGGATCTGCACCGGCTCCGGAAGCAAATAAAGCACGGTCACCACGGGGATCCATACGCCCCACGTCGCAAACAAGGCGGGCACGATGTGGCCTCGGTAGTAGCGCGCGGTGAAGAAATCGCGCGTCATCCGGTAGCCGCGGTTTTTCCAGGCGAAGAGCCAGACGGTGACCGGCGCGGCGAAGAGCGGGTTGTAGAGAAATTGATCCACCAGCACCTGCGGGATCACCACCGAGGCCAACGGCTCGTCGCCGAACCACTGGGCTTGGTAGCGATAGAACACATCGACGACGAAGCCCATCCCGCCCCAGAAAGGCACCGTGAAAAGCAGCTCCTCGAAGTTCTTCTGCATCACCCGGCCACGCTGGTTGATCACGATGCGCAGCAACTCCGGCACCAAGGCCCCCGCCACGGCCGCCGCCAACACACTGTAGCCGAAGCCCCACGCCGCCTTGGTCTCGGCCAGCCGCACGAACACCCCGTGAGACGGCGGATGGAAGTAGTAAAGCACCAGCAGCACCACCATTGCTCCCTGCACGATCAGGCCCGGCACCACGTTGGCCCGCACCGCACGCAGGCCGGCCCGCCACGGGGCTTCGCGCATGATTCCGGTCGGCTCGCTCACGCCGCGGACCCTGCGCGGCGCGGCCGATCTGCCAAGCGGGAAGTTGAGCGCTCCACTCACGCCGACAGGTTGAATGAATCACGCCATCCACTCGTCTCACGGGCATGATCTTCTCGCGTCTCGCACCCTTGTTTCTTGCTGCGCTCGCCCCGCTATCGGCAGCCAATTTCCCGGTCGTGCCGCCGTCCGACCGCGTGCTCACGGTGGAGCAGGTGAAAACCTTCTGGGTCACCCGGCTGCGCTCGCAGCCCTTGCCCGCCAAAGTCACACCACTCCACCCCGAGCGCAACACCGCCCGCCGCGCCGAAATCCAGCGCCGCCGCGGCCTCATGGAGGAAATCCGCGCCGGCCATCACGACCTCGCCGCCCGACTGGTCTGCCTGAGCCACAATGTCGATGCGTGGTCGCGCCTCGGCGATGAACCGAAGTCCGATGCAAGCGAGCAGCGCCTGATCCGGCTGCGCGAGCATGTCGCCAAGCTGGCCACCCTCGAAGCCCAGCGCGAAGCCGCGGTGAAAGTCGGCGAAGCCGCCGATCGCATGGTGGCGAGGGGCGAAGAGATCCAGCGATTAAAAGACCTGCTCGCCCGACAGGACGAGCTTTGTGGGTAAGCTTACTCGCCCCACCCATCGGGAAAGCGCGCCGCAGGGAAGATCTCCCGCGCCTCCGCAAGCAGCGCGGCCCGATCCTCCCGGAGATACCTGCTGGACACATGGATTAGCACCAGCTCCTCCACCCCGGCATCACGGGCCAGCGCGGCCACTTGGTCGGCGGTCATGTGGTAATTCTTCTGCGCCAGCTCCAGATCCACGGCACGATACTGCGACTCGCACACCATGCGACGGCAGCCCGCCAGCCAGCGACGCACCTTTTCCGCAGTCGCCTCGTCCAACAGAAAGTCGGTCAAATACGCCACCGAATCGCCCGGCGTCGGAACCAACAGCTCCGCCCGCAACTCCCCCGCCGACCGCCCCTCGACCATCGCGTCGTCCGGCAAAGCCGCGCGGTCCTTCAGCGTCTTCAACCACGGGCCTGGCTTCAGCCCGAGCGCCGCCAGCCGCTGTGGATCGATGTTCCAGCGGGTCTTCTCCGTGACCTTGTAGGCCATGCTCGCGGTCAGGTGATCGAGCGCCATCGCCTCCACGGTGAAGTCCTCTTCGTCCAAGATCATCAGCCCGTCGCGCACCATGGCGGCTTCCTCGTGTGCGGTTTCAAATGCCTCGGGCAATTCGTAGCGCCACGTCCGGATCTCCATCTCGCCGATGTCCGAGACACGCCAGGTCGCGCCAAGGTTTTCGTGGAGATTCCAAAGGTAGCTGCGGAAGCGGTGATGCAGGATCTTCCCGGTCCCCGGTGGGCCCCAGATCCGGTTGCTGTCGCCCTCGCGGGCGAAATTCATGCGGAAAAACCCGTCGAAGCCCGCCACATGATCCATGTGGAAGTGCGAGAAAAAGACGTGGTCGATCGCCTGCACCTCCCCCGCCGTGAGGGCTGACAGGCAGCCCTCGCCGCAGTCGAAAAGCAGCCGGCGCACGGCATGGCCACTGTCCACCTCCACGTGAAGTGCATTGTCCCGCCCGGCCGCGCCGAGCACCCGGAAGCGGATGGCCATGCCGCAGGCAAGGAAGCCGCCCGCCGCCTGTCAAGTAGCCCTCACGAATCATCGCCCTCCAGTTCCCGCTTTTCCTTTGCCCGCCCCCGACCCGGCCCTCCAAGCTCCGCCCCGTGAGCGCCTACACGTCACTCGAAGCCCTGCTGCACGATGCCTTCTGGGCGGACGAAGGCGAACCGGTCGAGCTCGCCATGCTCGATGAGCTGCTGCGCGGTCACCCCGGCCCCTCGCTTGAGATCGGCTGCGGGTCCGGCCGCCTGCTGCTGCCGCTGTTGCAAAAAGGCCATGTCGTCGAGGGACTCGAACTCTCCCGCGACATGCTCGATCTCTGCCGGAACGCCGCGGAAGCCCTCGGGCTGGCCCCGGTCCTCCACGAGGGCGACATGACCGTTTTCGACCCCGGCAAGACCTATCACTCGCTGCTGCTGCCGGCCTTCACCTTCCAGCTCGCACCCGACCCCGCCGCGGCGCTCGCCCATTTCCATCGGCTGTTGGAGATGGACGGGCTGCTCTACCTCAGCGTCTTCATCCCGATGGCCGAGCTCCATCGCGAGCTGCCGGAGGGCGAGTGGTACGAGGACCATCGTACCAGCCTGCCGGACGGCCGCGCCGCCGCCGTCCACACCCGCCACCGGCTTGATCGCAAGAACCGCGTCCTCGAACGCGAGCACCGCTACGAACTCCTGACCGCCGACGGCAAGGTCGAATCCGAGCACCTTTCCTCGCAGACCCTGCGCTGGTTCACCCCGCGTCAGCTCCGCGGCCTGCTGGAAAAGGCCGGCTTCGAAGCCGTCCACGCCCTCGCCGACTTCGACCCCGAGTTCCCGGTGGATGACGAAGCCCAGATCGTCACCGTCGTCGCGCGCAAGCGCCCACCGGGCACGCTGGGAGCGCGGGCCGCTGGCCCGCCGAAGAAAAAGAAAGGCTGACTCCAGCTAACGGGCCGAAACAAAAAACTCTTCGCCCAAGGACCATTCTGCGGGCCAGCGGCCCGCGCTCCCAGCAACTCCCGCCCTTGCCCCGTCGCCCGAATCCAGCATCTTTCCCTCATGCGCTTTCCCCACGGTCACCTCGCCTACTGCACGAATATCCACCCCGCCGAGGACTGGCCGAGCACCTTTCAGGCCCTCGATACCCACGCGCTGCGCGTCCGCGATCTTGTCTCCCCGGGCCAACCCTACGCCATCGGCCTGCGTCTCTCCGCCAAGGCCGCCGCCGAACTCCTGACAGGCGATTACCTCCCCGGCTTCAAGGACTGGCTCGCTGCGGAAAACGCCTACGTCTGCAGCCTGAACGGCTTCCCCTACGGCGACTTCCGCGCCGGGGCCTTCGTGAAGCGCAATGTCTTCCGCCCCGATTGGACCGATCCGGCCCGGCTGGAATACACCAAGGAACTCTTCACCATCATCTCCGAGCTGGTGCCGGAGGGCGTCGATGGCTCCGTCTCCACCCTGCCGGGCTCCTTCAAGGAATTCGGTGCAGATGAAACGCTGATCCACGCGCAGCTCATCGAACTTGCCGGCTTCCTCGATGCCCTCAGCGACGTCTCCGGCCGCGACCTTCACCTCGGCCTGGAACCCGAACCGCGCGGCCATTTCGAGAACACAGAGGAGACCCTGCGCTTCTTCGACCGCCTGCTCGATGCCTCGCCGGACCACGAACAGATCAAGCGCCGCATCGGCATCAACTACGACTGCTGCCACTTCGCGCTCCAGTACGAGGATGCCCGTACTTCGCTCAATGCCCTGCGCGGCGAAGGCCTGCGCCTGTCGAAGATCCACCTCTCCGCCGCGCTCGCGCTCGACCCGCGGATACCGGAAGCGGTGGAGGCCATCAGCGCCTTCGACGAACCGACCTTCCTCCATCAGGTGCTCGCCCGCCATCCCGACGGCCGCATCGAACGCTTCACCGACCTGCCCGACGGCCTCGCCTCGCTGGACACCGCCGAAGGTCGCGATGCCGAGCAATGGCGCGTCCACTTCCACATCCCGCTCGATGCCGAACCGGCCGGGCCGCTGAAATCCACCCGCCAGCATTCTCGCGATGCCCTGATGCTCGCCGAGGAGGTCCCGGACCTCTGCTCCCACTGGGAGATCGAGACCTACACCTGGGGCGTGCTCCCGGCTGACATGCAACGTCCGGTGGAAGAACAGATCGCCGCCGAATATCGCTGGGTACTCGGCACCAATGCCGCGTAGTCCTCCTGGCATCTGGCAATCAATCTCCCGATCGGAGTCGGTCGCGCCTGCCGACGACCACGGAGAACACCACCACGGCCGTGAACCAGACAAGGGAAAGCACCAGCAGCGGCGCCCATAGCCAGAACAGGAAGACGTCGCTGAATTCGCCCCATGGGGTGCAAATCCAGTAAACGAAGATCAGGGCCGGGATTGTCGCCGCGAGAATGAGGCCATTCGCGGTGCGCATCTCGCCGGGCCGTCGCAGCAGGCGGAAAGCGGCCAGCGGTAGCAGCGCCGGGAGCGAGAACAGGAAGTGGCCGAGGAACGAAAGGAACATGGGCCGCCGGGTTTGGGCCCATGCTGACAGCGGCAGGCTATTGTCACAATTACGGAGTTGGCGGGTCCGAACTCAATGTGACAGATTCGTCGCCCTTCGGATCTTGTCGAACCCGTTCGAAAGGATGGGGAGGGCACCGAACTTTCCTGCCAAGCGCAACATGAATACCGACGACCAGAATCAGCAAACTCCAGCAGCCGACCAGTCCTCACCGGAGGAGGCGAAGTCGCAAATCAAGGAGGCGAAGGCCAAACTGAAGCTCGCCAAGGCCGCGGTGAAGACCGCGAAAAAGGAAGCAGGCCAAGCCAAGAAGGAATTGAAGGGCCTCAAGAAGGATAAGAAGAAGGCCACCAAAAAGGGTAAGAAGTAGCCGGGAGGCATTCGCTGCAATCCGGCAGCGCAGCGGGCCTCCTGACCGTCTTTCGATAGGCCGGAGACCCCGCAGTTCTTTTCGGAAGGCACGCGGCTGGAACTCTTGCGACGGTCATGCACCGCCGCTACAAGGCTCGCGATGTCCCGCCTCCGTCCGCTGTTAGCCACGCTGCGCATCGCCAACGCGCCGAGCGTGGTGAGCAATGTGTGGCTGGGGTTCATCACCGGCTGGTACTTCTGTTTCGGATCCTGGATCCCGCTCGATACGGACATGATCCACTGGCAGAACGTGGTTCTGCTCTGTGCGTCCGGGCTGCTGATCTACTTCGCCGGCAATTTGGCAAACGATTGGCACGACTTGGAGTGGGACAAGGAACGCCGGCCCGAACGGGCCCTGCCATCCGGGGTCTTTCGCCGGTCCAGCTATCTGGGGGCAGCATGCCTCTCGGCCGCCTTGGGGATACTCTGCGCGTTCGTGCAGAACCGCTACTGCGGCATCTGTGCGATCGGCATCCTGATACTGGTCGCGATCTACACGCGCTTCCACAAGCGGGCGATCTGGCCGGTGATCCCCATGGGGCTTTGTCGCGCCGGGCTTTACTTGATGGGCTTCGCCGCGTTCGCACCGGACTTCATCTCTTACTTCGACGCGGGTATCACTTGGCAGTCGATCGCCCAAGGGGCGCTCATCATCCTGACGATGGCCGCCGGGCTATTCGCCTACATCACGGGCCTCTCTCTTTCAGCCCGATATGAGGGAATGGGGGATGCTCCGCCCGGCCCGCGCTTTCTTTCCAAGGTTCTCCTTTTCTTGCCCATGGTGGCGATGCCGTGCTGGTTCGTAAGCCAAGCACCGCACTGGGGGCTGATCTCGATCGCACCGTATGCCGCGTGGCTGACCTTGTGTTTCACCCGCTTCAAGAAGCCGATCCCCCGCTATGTCTCGGCGCTACTCGCCGGAATCCCGTTGGTGGACTCAGCTGCCGCCATCCCCTTGGCGCTGTTGCTCGCCTTCGTCCCGGGAAACGGCGTGGTCAATGTGCCCTTGGCGTGGGGAATCGTGGCCGTGCCGTTTGCGGCCTTCGTCTTGGGCCGCGCGCTGCAAAAGCTGGCACCCGCAACGTGAAGCCCGCTGGGAGCGCGGGCCGCTGGCCCGCTGAAGCACGGGGACTGCCTACATTGAGGCTTCGGACCGAAGCGGTGACCGGAGCCTAGGGACCGTTCAGCGGGCCAGCGGCCCGCGCTCCCAGCGTACTGCATCACACCGCCTCAAATCGTCCCGCCTCGCGATTCTTGCGGACCTTCCCGGCGGGAAAAACAGTCCCGTTCATCGCGAGATAAACCCCGGGCGGAAGCGCCTGCACGGCACCGAGCGCGAGGCCGAGATTGAAAACGGCATCGGTCACGCGGAACCGCGCGGGAGCAAGGGCACCGGTAAGGACGATGGTCTTGCCGGCGAGCCCCGTAAGAGCCTCGGCGGTGAGGCTCATGGTATCGGTGCCGTGGGTGATGAGGATCTTTTCCTCGGGAGCCTCCACACAAGCGCGGCGAATCTCCGCACGGTCGGCATCGGTCATCTCCAGGCTGTCTTTCCGGAGCAGGGGCTCCAGCCGCCACTCAATGGTCACGCCGGATTCGCGGAAGACGTGCGGCACGGTCGGCTCGCCAACCTCATACTCGGAAGAGGCGTCGAAGTAGACCTTGTCGATGGTACCGCCGGTGGTGAGGACGAGGAGCATGGGAAGAGACAAAAGATCGCAAGATTCCAGACACCAGACCGGAGAAGAAGGCTACGCCTTCGGTAGGAAGAACGACCGCTGCTTGTCGGAGACCGGCATGCCGAGTTTTTCCATGGCCTCCATCATGTCCTCCCAGACGGCGCGCTTGTCGCGGACCGAGGTGCTGCGCAGCAGGTAGGAGGGGTGATAGGTGACGCGCACCGGGATCCCATTGAACTCGTACCACTTCCCGCGCATCGCGCTGACCGAACCGGTGAGGCCCAGCAGACCCTCCGCCGCGGTGCCACCGAGGGCGACGATGCAGTGCGGCTTCACGATCTCGACCTCGGCACGGACGAAGGACAGGCAGGACGCCATTTCCTCCAGGGTCGGCTTGCGGTTGTTGGTCGTCTGGCCGGGCGTGGCGGGGCGGAATTTGACGATGTTGGAAATATAAGCCTGCTCGCGGGCCAGCCCCATCGCTTTCAGGATGTCGTTGAGCTTCTGACCGGCGGGGCCGACGAAGGGCTCGCGCTGGAGTTCCTCCTGGTAGCCGGGGGCCTCGCCAACAAGCATGAGGTCCGCCTCCGGACTGCCGGTGGAGAAGACCATGGTGGTGCGCAGCGTACCGAGCTTGCGGGCCGGAGCCCAGTTCTCCGCCTGAGCGGCGAGGGCGGCGATCTTTTCGGCAGCGCTCCCGGCGGCCGGCGCGGAAATCGCCGGGACGAAAGCGGCGACCGGCGGAGCGGCGGCAGAGACCGGGGAAGAGGAAGCAGGTTCTTCAGCGATGGCAGCGACTGGGGCGGACACTGAAGTGGCTCGCGCGGGTGCTTGTTTCGGCGCCCGGGCCCGCCGATGAAGTTCGCGGAGGAGTTCCTTGGCCTGATCGTCGAGGTGGATGTGCGTGACACCGCGAACTTCCTCGCTGCGGAGGAAGTCGAGCAGGGCATCGACCGGACGGCTCACGGGCAGGACGCTAGGCATCCGTCGGCGACGGTGCAATGCCGGTTTGGGTCCAGAAAATGGGACTGCCAAGACGCCAAGTTCGCCAAGTTTTCCGAGGCATTGAAAAGAAACCCGCGTCCCACGACTTGCCCTCGAGATGAGAGCAGCCTGACCTTCCTTGGCGCACTTGGCGTCTTGGCGGTTCCACTTTTCCGCCGGACGCGCGATTCCATTCCCCCGGCAGGCTTGTACTTGCCCCTCCCCCGCCGCTTCACCCATCGTGCGAGTGCGCAGACCGCGCTTCCCGACCATGTTCCGCCGCATTGCCAACCTGTTCAAAGGATTCCTCGGCCTCTTCATCGGGGGAATCGAGAAGAAGAACCCCGAAGCCTTGCTCGACGTGGAGAAGGAAAACCTCCGCAAGCAAATCAGCGAGTTCAACCAAGGTCTCGCCGCGCACGCGGGGCTGGTCGAGCGGCTGATGGGTCAGGTGAAAAAGCTCAACAACGAGGAGACAGAGCTGAAGGCCAAGACCAAGGCCCTCCTCCAGGCCGGCCAGCGCGACGCCGCCGCGGAAACGGCGCTGCGCTACCAGACCGTGGACAAGCAGCACGACGAGCTGAACGCCCAGATGGAGGCCGCCGAGACCCGCTACAAGGAACTGGTCCGCGCCCGCGACGTGGCCATCAAGGCCGCGCGCGACAAGATCGAGTCGCTACGGCGCGGCATTGACGACATGAAAGTCCAGAAAGCCATGGCCGAACTCAATGAAATGGCCGCCGGCATGGTCGGCTCACTCGGTGGCTCCGGCGATACGCTCAACCGTCTCGAAGAAATGGTCGAAGACGAACGCAGCAAGGCCGCCGGCCGCGCCCGCGTCGCCCGCGACAGCGTGGACATGAGCGGCACCGTCTTGAAAGAAGCCGAGCAAAAGGCGATCGCCAACATGGCCCTCGCCGACTTCGCCGCGGCAGAAGGAATCGAACTCGAGCCGAAGCAGGGCACCACCGAAGCCCCGCCAGCACAGGGCACCATGGGACCGGTGAGCCAATGAGCAACTTCTAGCGGCGGTCCACGAAAGCAGCCGCTATATTCTTAAATGAGTTCCGAGCTCCCATCCCGCTACCGCGCCGATCGCTGGTATTCGCCGCAGAACCTGTGGCGGAAGATTTCCCGCTACGCCGTGGTCGCTGGTCGTAAGACCGTGGTCAGCGCGATCACGCTCTACCACTGCCTGCGGGACAAGGACACCCCGCGCTGGGCGAAGGGAGTGATCGTGGGCGCACTCGGCTACTTGATCCTGCCGACGGACTTGGTGCCAGACATCATTCCCGGCGCTGGCTACGGCGACGATTGGGCGGCCCTGGTCGCCGCGCTCGGGACGGTCGCGGCGTATGTGAAGGATGAGCACAAGATCCGCGCGGCAGTGCAGACCGAGAAGATCTTCGGTCTGAAAGGGCATTAGAACAGGCCTCGGGCGAAAAATCCGACATCGCCCGGGAACACCCGGACGTCTGACAAAACTCCTGTTTTGCGAGGAGCGTTTGTTCCCTAAAATTGCTACGGAAACCCTGAGGCACGCCTGCGACCGGCTCCTCTGCCCTGCACTTCATGAAAAGACTGCTACCTGTCCTGCTTGCCCTCTTTTCCGGGCTGTCGGCCGAAGAGAAGCCAAACGTCCTGCTCATCTGCGTGGATGACCTTAAGCCTGCGCTCGGCTGCTATGGCGACAAGCTGGCGAGGACACCGAATCTGGACCGCTTGGCCGCACGGGGCATGCGCTTCGATCTCGCCTACTGCAATCAATCGGTCTGCGCGGCTTCGCGGAACAACCTGCTGCTCGGCTCTCGCTCGACCTCGCTTGGCATCTACGACCTCGGCACGAATTTCCGCAGAGCCGTGCCGGACGCGGTAACGCTGCCTCAGTATTTCATGAAGCACGGCTACCGCGCCGAGGCGGTCGGCAAGATCCTCCACACCGGCCACGGCAATGTCGACGAAGCCGCATCGTGGAGCGTCGCGACGGTGATCCCTAAAGTCGTCGAATACCTCGATCCCAAGAACTCCGCCGATGGCCAGCTCACGCGCGAAGAGGCGTTCTTCACCAATCAGAAGCTCGGAGAAATCGGCAAGCTGCCACGTGGATCCGCCTGGGAGTCGATGGAAGTGAGCGACGAAGGGTACTCCGACGGCCGGACCGCGACGGAGATCATCAAGCGCCTGCAGGCCGCGAAGGAGCGGAAGGACACGCCATTCTTCATCGGCGTCGGCTTCGTGAAACCGCACCTGCCATTCTCGGCGCCCCAGAAGTACTGGGACCTCCATGACCCCGCGAAGTTCCAACTCGCGGCGAATCAGAAATCGCCGGAAGGGGCGCCGCCCTACGCTGGCAAGCACGGCGGAGAGATTTCCAATTTCGATCCCGTGAAGCCGAATGGCGATGTGAACGACGAGGTCGCCCGCAAGTTGATCCATGGCTACTACGCCGCCAGCAGCTACATGGATGCGCAGCTCGGACGCGTGATCGACGAACTCGACCGCCTCGAGCTTTCAAAGAACACCATCATCGTGCTGTGGGGCGATCACGGATGGCATCTCGGCGATCACGGCATCTGGACAAAGCACACGAACTACGAGCAGGCGAACCGCATCCCGCTTTTCATCATCGCACCCGGGATGAAACCCGGGGCAACCCGCCAGCTTGCCGAAACCGTGGACATCTATCCGACGCTGGCAGATCTTGCCGGATTGCCGAAGCCCGCGGTCCCGCAGCCGATCGACGGGTTGAGCCTGGTTCCAGTCCTCAAGGACCCGTCGGTTAGAATCCGCGACAACGCCACCCATGCCTTCCCGCGTGGCGAGGGCCGCATCGGCCGCGCGATCCGCACCGAGCGCTACCGCTTGGTCGAGTGGAAGAGGCCCGGCACGCCATCCGACGACGCGGACTTCGAGCTCTACGACTACGAGTCAGATCCCGCCGAGTCCGAGAACCTTGCCAAGAAGAAGCCGGAGGTGGTGAAAGAACTGCGCGCCATGCTCGCCCGCCAGCCGGAGGCCGAGCCACGCCCGATTAACCTCCGGAAGTAAATGAGCCGAAGCGGCGTCCAGTGGATCGACTCTCCGAAGAAAGCCCGATGACTTTCCCTCCACCGGCTCGTAGCATCCGGTCGTGAAATCGCTGCTCTTGGCTCTGCTTCTCACCGGGTCCGCGGTGGCGGAAGAGAACCCGCTATCGGTGGAGTTGCTCTCGGAGGTGAAAGCCATTGCGCCCGGCGAAACCTTCACGGTGGGGCTGCATCTCAAACCACCTGCGGGATTTCACACCTACTGGAAACACCCTGGCATCGTCGGCGTGGCAACGAGCGTCGAATGGTCGCTGCCGCCCGGCTTTTCTGCAGGCGAAAGCCAGTGGCCCGCTCCACAAACGGTGAAAATGGCTCGATACACCGCCCAAGGATACCGCGGCGAATCCCTTCTCCTGGTGCCAATCACGGCTCCTAAAACAGTTCCCGACCCTCTCGTTACCTTGACCGCCCACGTCTCTTGGATGTGCTGCGGTCCCCAGTGCCACCCCGCAAGCAAGGTTCCGTTCTCCATCACCTTGCCGGTCGCCCCTTCCTCGACTGCAACCGCGACTGCGGATCCCACCACCAAGCCGCTGTTCGATCGCTTTCGCGAGCAAGTCCCGAAAAAGGACGATGCCTGGCGAGTGGAGATCGCGCGTCAATTCGACTCCCTCCTGCTGACCCTCACCTCCAATCAGCCGCAGCTCACCCGTGACGTCGCAGAGCTTGGAACGCTCCGCTTCTTCACCGCGGACGGCCAGATTGATTCGGATAGGGAACAAAAGGTCACCCGCGGACCCGGACAAAAGCTTCGCATCGAATTGCCGCTCTCCAAACAGTCCCACGAAGGCTCCAAGTTGGCCGGCGTAGTTGTCGCCCAGCAAAGTTGGCGAAAAGACGGAACTTCGGTCGCCCTCGAGCTCCCCTGATCTCACCGACAGCTTCCTCCCGTAGCGGAAGGACTTCGTCCTTCCGCCGGGGTGCGGGTGGAGCCGGCGAGGCGCAACGATTTGCCTCCCCGGACCGCCCTCGGCCGGAACGGCTCACCAACAGGAACAGCCCTCGCTGAAAGTGTAAGTAGTCCCGGCTTCAGCCGGACTGAACCTGGGAAAAGAGCCGCCTTTTATTTGCAGCGAGTCCGGCTGAAAACCGGGACGACGTGCACTTTGAATCCCATCGCCGGAATCCCCAGCCGTCCGCGGCAC